>CAZFOI010000095.1:0-6405 GCA_964520605.1 uncultured Bacteroidales bacterium | reverse complement strand
AATTGGGGTGCTTTGATTCCTATGCAGTCCAGTTCAAAGATGGATTTCGAAGGTTTTTCTACATCCAAACCAAGCATTACCTTGGTTGCCAGTTCAATGAAGTTTATTTTCAGTACTTTGGAAACAAAAGGGAAACTTCTGGAAGCCCTGAGATTGCATTCAATAACCTTGATTTGATTGTCCCGCGCCAGGAACTGCATATTGAAAGGCCCGGAAATGTTCAGTTCTGCTGCAATCAACCTGGAAATTTTCTTGATTCTCCTGATGGTTTCCAGGTAGATCTTCTGGGGAGGAAATACCATGGTTGCGTCTCCGGAATGAACCCCTGCAAATTCAATATGCTCACTAAGGGCATATGCGAGAATTTCGCCATTTCGTGCTACCGCATCAATTTCAATTTCCTTTGCCCCCTCAATAAACTCGCTGACAACTACCGGATGTTGCTTGGAAACCTTGGTGGCCAGTTTTAGAAAGTGTTCCAGTTCATCAGGATTAGAAACCACATTCATGGCTGCCCCGGAAAGCACATAGGAAGGCCTGACCAAAAGCGGAAACCCTGTTCTGGCTGCAAATGCATGGATTTCGTCAATGCTGCTCATTTCGCTCCATCTTGGCTGGTCTATGCCCAGACGGTCAAGCATGGCAGAGAATTTGTTTCGGTCTTCAGCCTTGTCTATGGAAACAGGATCTGTTCCAAGAATAGGAATCCCATGCCTGTATAATCGCATGGCCAGATTGTTCGCAACCTGGCCACCCGTTGATACGATTACCCCGCTTGGGTTTTCCATTTCCGCAATATCAAGCACCCTCTCAAGGGTAAGTTCTTCAAAATACAGTCGGTGGCAACTGTCATAATCTGTACTTACTGTCTCGGGATTGTGATTGATCATTACAGAAGTAATGCCGCTTTCTCCTATTGTTTTAAGGGCATTTACCCCACACCAGTCGAATTCTACGCTGGAGCCAATCCGGTAAGCACCAGATCCTATAACCAGGACCGGAGCATCATCGGAATACATCACATCGTTGCTGTTGCCATCATAAGTAAGATAGAGGTAGTTCGTTTTTGCCGGGAATTCTGCTGCCAGGGTATCGATTTGTTTTACGGCCGGAACAATACCAAGTCTTTTCCTGTATTGCCTGAGCCCTAGCATACATTGCTCCGGATCGTAATCGGGTGTTTTTTTTGTAAGCCTGCATATCTGAAAGTCTGAGAAACCTTTTCGCTTGGCTTCATTCAACAATTCATAAGGCAATGAAAGCGGATCTTCAAACGCACCCAATTTGTTTCCGGTTATGATTATTGATTCCAGTCTTGTAAGGAACCAGGGGTCAATCCTGGTCAGGGCATGGATATGATCAACAGAATATCCCGCCTGCAAGGCTGCACTGATGGCGTATATGCGCATATCGGTGGGACGCTTAAGGGCATCTTCAACATCTTCAAAGACAATATCGGAATTTGCCACAAATCCGTGCATACCCTGACCAATTATCCGAAGACCCTTTTGTATGGCATCTTCAAAACTCCGGCCAATAGACATAACTTCCCCCACACTTTTCATGCTGCTTCCCAATTCTTTTGAAACACCTGAGAATTTTCCCAGGTCCCATCTGGGAATCTTGCAAACTATGTAATCAAGGGCAGGCTCAAAAAATGCCGGAGTTGTTTGTGTGACGGAATTCTTCAAATCATGAAGTCCGTAACCAAGGGCCAGTTTGGCTGCCACAAAGGCCAAAGGATACCCCGTGGCTTTTGAGGCCAGCGCACTTGAACGAGAAAGCCTGGCGTTAACTTCTATTACCCTGTAGTCTTCTGATCCGGGATCCAGTGCAAATTGTACATTGCATTCCCCAACGATGCCCACATGTCGGATAATCCTGATGGATAGCTCCCGTAATTTGTGATACTCGAGATTGTTAAGGGTTTGGGATGGAGCCACCACTATGCTTTCGCCGGTATGTATTCCGAGAGGATCAAAATTCTCCATATTGCACACCGTGATGCAATTGTCGAAACGGTCGCGGACTACTTCATATTCAATTTTTTTCCATCCTTTCAGAGATTCTTCTATAAGTACCTGGGAAGAGAAGGAAAATGCCATTTTCAGCAGTTCCTTCAGTTCATCAACGTTGTTGGCGAAACCACTGCCCAATCCTCCCAATGCGTAAGCCGCCCTAACAATTACCGGGTAGCCAATCGAGTCAGCCGCCTGTATGGCGGCATCCATGGAGTCAGCGGCTTTGCTTACAGCTGTTCTAACCTGAATTTTATCAAGTTTCTTAACAAACAAATCCCTGTCTTCAGTTTCTTTTATTGCCTGCACCTGGGTGCCCAAAACCCTTACGTTATGTTGCTTGAGAATGCCTGACTCGGATAATGCGATGCCGCAGTTCAGTGCAGTCTGCCCGCCAAAAGCGAGGAGGATTCCGTCTGGTTTTTCTTTTTGGATAACTTCCTCAACAAAGGACGGGGTAACAGGCAGGAAATAAATCTCGTCGGCAATCCCTTCGGATGTTTGGACGGTGGCAATATTGGGATTAATCAATACGGTGCGGATGCCTTCTTCCTTTAGGGCCTTCAATGCCTGGGATCCGGAATAGTCGAATTCTCCCGCTTCTCCGATTTTCAGAGCTCCCGAGCCCAGTACCACCACCTTTTTTATCGAATCGTCTTTATGCATGATTGTCTTGATGTTGAAGTTACCCGTTTTGCCGGAATGTTTCAATGTCCCGGATAAACCTGTCGAACAGAAAGGATGTATCGGTGGGCCCACCTGCAGCCTCAGGGTGAAACTGGGTTGCAAAGAAAGGTTTGTTTACATGATAGATTCCCTCGCACGACTTATCGTTAAGATTTATAAACATAGGTTTCCATTCTTTTGGCAGTGTGGATGGTTCTACAGCATACCCGTGATTTTGAGAGGTAATGTAGCACTGCTGGGTTCCACAGAGCTGTACAGGTTGGTTGTGACTTCTGTGACCATATTTTAACTTGTAGGTTTGGGCTCCGGCTGCCAGTGCCAGTAACTGACTCCCAAGGCATATGCCAAAAATCGGAATGTCCTTTTGAATGGCCTGCTGAAGGTTGACTATGGTTTTGTCGCATTGGGCAGGATCTCCCGGACCGTTGGTAATAAACAATCCATCATATAGCTCTTCATGAATCGGGTAGTCCCATGGCACCCTGATCACCGTGGTGTCATATTGCAACAAGCTTCTAATGATGTTGTATTTAACCCCGCAATCGATCAGCATAATCCTTTTTTTGCCGTTTCCATACTGTTCGCGAACATTACAGCTGACCCTTGACACCTGATTCTCTGATGCCGGGTCGTACCATTCGGCTTTTTGCCCATCCCTGGTGATTCTGCCGGGCATACATCCCTGGTCTCTAATAAGCTGGGTCAATGCCCTGGTATCAACCCCCCATATTGGCGGTATTTCACTGTCTTTCAGCCATTCTCTCAAACTTTTTACGGCATTCCAGTGACTGTAAGCCTGAGGTTGCCCCGAGATAACAAGTCCTTCTACCTGTATGGTTTCTGATTCGAATCGTTCCGGAAGCTTGTCTTTGAAATGAACAGGAGGTACTCCATAATTCCCAATCAGCGGATAGGTGGCTACCAGGACCTGTCCCTTATAGGAAGGATCTGTCAGACTTTCGGGATATCCGGTCATGGCAGTATTGAAAACAACTTCCCCTGAGCGCGGGATTGAAGCCCCGAATGACCAGCCATCGAATGAGGTACCATTGATGAGTTCGAGCCTTGCCGGCTGCAGTTTTTCTGACATAGTTCAGCTATGATTATATTATTCAGCGAGCAATTGTTTCAGGGCATCACCTGCTTGTTGAAAATCAAACAAACCCAGATGTGAGTTAAGTTTCTTGTTTATTTGGTCAAAGGCCGGGTTCCCAATGCTTCCGGTATGTGTATGGGTAAGTTCCTGTGGCCTTGAAATACCGTTTTCATGAATGCTTTTTGCAACTTCCGTATAAGCCTCCCGAAAAGGGATGCCTTTGCAAACAAGTTCACGTACGGCTTCCACACTAAACATATTGTCATAAATGGCTTCTTTGGTAATGTCCTTCCTTACTGCCAGGGAATCCATCATCAAAATACCAATTTTCAGGCATTCTTTCAGCATGTCAATGGCTTCAAAAATCCCCTCTTTGGTCAATTGCATATCCCTGTGATATCCTGAAGGCAGATTGGCTGAGATAAAACCAATTTCCACAGGGAGGGCCTGAATTTTGTTGCATTTGGCCCGGATTAGTTCAAATGCATCGGGATTCATTTTATGGGGCATAATGCTTGAGCCGGTAGAAAGATGAACAGGAAGTATAAAAAACCTGAAATTTTCACCAAGCCACAGACATACATCTTCGGCCATCCGCGACAGGGTAGAGGCTATCGCAGCCAGGGATGAGGCAAGAATCTTTTCTGTTTTGCCCCTTGTCATCTGAGCATAAACCGAGTTAATACATAGCTGTTCAAATCCGAGCAAAGCGGTGGTCGTTTCCCGATTAATTTTAAATCCGCTCCCGAACCCTGCCCCGGAACCCAGTGGGTTTTGATTCAGGTAGCGATAAGCAGCATGCAGCATAAGCAGATCATCAGCTATGCTTTCAGCGTAGGCCCCATACCAGAGACCAAAGGAAGAAGGCATGGCTACTTGCATATGGGTATAGCCCGGCATCAGGAGATTGGCGTTCTTTTTCCCTTTTTTCAGAAGCAACAAGGCCAACTCACGACAAAGCAGGGCAATTTCTTCTGCTTCAGCCCTGAAATAAATCCTGAGCGCTGTATTTACCTGGTCGTTTCGTGAGCGTGCCGCATGAACCTTCTTGCCGGTAAGTCCGAGTTTTGCGGTAAGCATGGCCTCAATCCAGGAATGTACATCTTCAAACTCAACAGGTATGGCAAAGTCTGGTTCCATAGCCAGCTTGTAAAGATTCCTGAGTTCATGGGTTAGTTTTTCCGCCTCAATGCTTTCAATTAAGCCAGACTCCTGAAGCATCAGAACATGTGCAATCGAAGCCAGAATGTCGGGGCCGGCTATTCGTTTGTCTAGTACCCGGTCTTTTCCTGCAGTGAATTCGAGCATGGCCGGATTGGTTTTCCCATTTTTCTTCCAGAGTGTTTGCATATTGGTTTTTAATTTGATGCTGTAATTAATGAAGGTTCATAAATCGTTTCCGCAATATCTTTCGACCTGCTGGAAATGGCATGGTGCGCCATTAATCTGATGGCATGGATTTTAATAAAGCCTTCGGCATCAACCTGATTGAAACCTCCTTCAATATCCATACTTGATAAGTCTTTGTTATACAGGGAATTATTTGATTCCCTGCCTTTTATTAAAACATTGCCTTTGTAAAGAGAAACCGACACGCACCCATCGATTAATTCCTGACTTTTGGCAATGGCAGCCCTGAGAAAATCCATTTCAGGACTGAACCAGAATCCGTTATAAACCAACTCGGCATACAGGGGGGACAGCATATTGCGGAGCTTCATTACCTCCCTGTCCATGGCAATGCCTTCTATGTCTATATGCGCTGCGTACAAAATCGTAGCCGCAGGGCTTTCATAAATTCCTCTGGATTTAATGCCAACAAACCTGTTCTCAACCATATCAAGCAAGCCAATGCCATTCTCACCACCAACGGTATTCAGGTATGTATACAACTCCAGCGGGTCTTCAGCAACATATCCGGAATCTGTGTTTTCTACCCTTACCGGAATGCCATCCCTGAATGTAATTTTTAGTCTGGTTTCCTTATCCGGTGCCTGCATGGGGGAGACCATTTTTTCCAGCAAATCATAGCCCGGATCAAATGAAGGATCTTCCAGGATTCCGGCTTCATGGCTTATGTGCATGATATTGTCATCCTCTGAGTATGGTTTTTTTCTTGATGCCTTTCCCGGGATACCCTTTTGCGAGGCGTAATCAAGCATGTCGGTTCCGCCGCGGAAAGTCATCAGGAATTCTTTGTCTTTCCATGGGGCAAATACTTTTATTTCCGGATGCAGTGCGTAATAAGTCAGCTCAAATCTTACCTGATCATTCCCTTTCCCCGTGGCACCGTGTGAAACATAGGCAGCGCCCAGTTCTTTTGCAAGGGCTACCTGCCTGCTGGCAATCAGGGGACGTGCCAAAGCAGTTCCCAGGAGGTATCGGTTTTCGTACATTGCATTGGCCTGGATGGCCGGGAATATGTAATCTGTTACGAATTCTTTCCGAAGGTCATCAATGATCACTTCCGATGCTCCGATCTGCATGGCTTTTGTTTTCAGGGATGGGAAATCCTCTTTCTGGCCAACATCGGCTACATAGGCAATTACATCATAATTTTTTTCAACAAGCCATTTTAAAATTACAGAGGTATCCAAGCCTCCG
>CAZFOI010000094.1:0-6459 GCA_964520605.1 uncultured Bacteroidales bacterium | reverse complement strand
TCCTGGGAGCCTCCGGGGCCCAGGGCGTACATTCTCCAGGCACGCACGCTATTCGCACCGCTCCCATAATAGCTTTTTATAAAGGGCATTACCGTGGTGTTTCCGTATGGAACTCCCACTCCTGCCATTACCCGGCCGGCAAGGGTGTTGTTTCGGTCAAAAATTTTGTAGTATCTGAAATCGGCATCGGTTCGGACGTACTGGGCAAATGGAATACCAAACAAACGAAGCCTTCCGTTCTCATCTTCAGTTACATTCAACTGCCTGGCTGCCAAATAGAGCAAATTGCCTGCAGCTTCAAGGTTTGCCCTGAAATACAGAAAGTCTTCATCCCTTCCCAATTGTTGGGTGCTATAGACAAAAGAGTACTTTGTCCCTGCAATCAGATGGTCTTTAAAGCGGCTAAGCAACAGGGGATTATTTGCGGGAATTTTGGATAACAGCAGGGAATCGTCCAACAGCTTGATTGAACTGATTTCCAATGGCGAGAGTGCATGACGTTTCCGGTTATCCTGGCTCCATTCAAATCCGTAACTCAGGTTCAGGATAAAACGGGTATAGTCCGGTCGCTGCCTGAAATTTACCCCTGCAAGAATGGTGCTTTGCGGACGCGCCGTTTTTGATAATCTCTCAAAGCGTATGGGTGAAAAAAGTTTGGGAATATGAATGCTGGCTTCAGCACCAAGTTCAAGTGTATTAAATGGAAGTCTTTGAATAATTTCCTCGCTTCCGCTTTCACCCGATGCTTCCAGCGCACCCTTCAGCCTCAGGTTAAAAGTTTCTGCCCCTCTGAAAACATTGCGGTTGTGAAAGATGAGGTTGCCGGCCATGCCCAGATTGCCTGAGGAGTTCAGCCCTTCGGCTTCTATGGTGTAGGCATAGGTCGGGGCACGGGTAAGCTGCACCCTGGCATTGAGCATTCCGGTCGTGTCTGTGCGTTCATTTTCCAATCCCCGGGCTTCAATAAACTGAATGTTGATAAAACGGAAGTTCCTCAATCCCGACAGGTAGTTATGGGTTTGCTCTACCTGACCTATGGCGTAATGCTGTCCGGGTTCCAAAAGTATGTTGCTTGTAATGGCCTGTGGTCGTATGCGCATAGGACCATTGTGCAGAAATACAAAAGCAGGCCCCTGGTCGCTTCGTCCGGGACGAAACAATGTGGTATCCGCATAGTCGGCCTGGGGTGAAAAGGCATTAAAGTCAGGAAAAATCTGAACCTGATTGATTACAAATCTTCTGTGACGAGGTCTTGACAGGGTGTCTGACTGACTTCCACGGACAGTAGGCGGATTGTGAACAGTCATTTCAATATCTGCCTGATGGGTACCCAGTGTACTGTCGATCTGAAAAGTGATGAAATCCCTTGAAAAGTGGAAGAACCCCTGAGATCGCATAAAACGGGTAACCCTTTCCCTTTCTTTTTGCAGGATGTCGGCATCGTAGCGCTGACCCGATCGCAAAAGGGAGTTTTCAATGTCTGCCCCGATAAAGCCTGCCACATGGTCATCCCGGATGTTCAGGCGAATGTTTCGGATATGATAAGCCTGATTACCCCTTACCGTATAATGAACCAATGCCTTATTGTTTCTGAGTATAACCGTATCCCTTACTTCAGCAAGGAAATAACCCTTGCTATGCATGTAAAGCATGAATTGCCTTCGCGTTCTTTCAGACAGCTCCGGGTCATAAATTACCGGAGGCTCCCCAACGGTATTTCTTAACCAGCGTTTGATCCCGTTGTCGTTTCCCCTGCTGGCCAACTGGTAGGCGTTCAAATGAAACCGGAAAAACCCCAGAATGCGACGATTGGGCCTCTGGCGGATCAGGGGCTGAAGCTCAGACTTTTCAATCTCCGCATCGGTGATCTCTATGCGGTTTCTGTGCAAAAGCAGCTGACCCTCAGGCAAATGACGTGCAGGGCTGCAGGCAGCCAGAAAAAGCAGGGCAGGAATCAGACGAATGGCATACTTTTGGAGTCGCATGCTGAATATTTATACAAGTATCGGGCCGCAGACCAAATTTTTAAAAACAAAAATAACCATTATCCATATCTTTGTACACTTAAATCTTCTATTCAATGACATTAATCCAATCAATTTCAGGCATGCGGGGTATTATTGGTGGCAGGGCCGGCAGCGGCCTTACTCCGGCAGATGTTCTCAGGCTGACCGCAGGATATGGTGTATGGCTAAGAGAAACTTTTCCTGATGAAAGAATCTCGGTGGTTGTTGGCAGGGATGCAAGAACAACCGGACCAATGATTTCCATGCTGGTTTGCGGCTCTTTGAATGCCATGGGAATTGATGTTGTTGATGCGGGCCTTACCACCACCCCGACGGTAGCCATGGGTGTGGGGTTTCATAAAGCGCATGGTGGCATTGTCATAACCGCCAGCCATAACACAAAGAATTGGAACGCCCTGAAGTTTCTTACATCCTCAGGAGAGTTTCTAAATCCTGATCAGTCTGCCCGTGTGCAGGCTGCGGCTGTTTTGGAGGATATAGAATTTGTAACGGCCGATAAAATCGGGAAAATGCTTGTAGATGAAGCCATGCTTGATATGCACATCAGCCGGATTCTGTCAATGCCCCTGGTTGATGTTGATGCCATTCGAAGAGCGGGGCTGCGCGTGGCTGTTGATGCTGTAAATTCATCCGGTGGAATTGCCGTTCCCCGTTTGCTTGAAGCATTGGGTGTAAATGAGGTGGTTAAGGTATATTGTGAGCCAAACGGCCTGTTCCCTCACAATCCGGAACCACTTCCCGAGAATCTGACCGAACTCTCGGCAGCAGTGGTGAAACATAATGCCCATGTGGGTTTTGCGGTGGATCCTGATGTGGATCGTCTGGCGATTGTTTGTGAGGATGGGGAGTGCTTTGGAGAAGAGTATACCCTGGTTGCCGTTGCCGATTATGTGCTTTCGGCCAATCCGGGAAACACCGTCAGCAATCTTTCTTCTTCCCAGGCTCTCCGCGACATAACCCTTCCGCACGGCGGAACCTGGTTTTCCTCGGCTGTTGGAGAAATCCACGTAGTGGAACTCATGAAACTCCATAAGGCGGTAATTGGTGGTGAGGGCAATGGAGGGGTTATATACCCTCCGCTTCATTATGGAAGAGATGCACTGGCAGGCATTGCCTTGTTTTTGTCACACCTGGCAATATTCGGAAAAACCTGTTCCCTGTTAAGAAAAAAATATCCCTCTTACAGCCTTTCCAAAAACAAGTTTGAATTGCCGGCCGATGCTGACATATCAGGAATACTGGATAAGCTAGCCCTGCAATATGCAAGACAGGATGTTAACCGCACAGACGGTTTAAAAATCTGGTTTGGCAATGAATGGGTGCACTTGCGCAGGTCCAACACCGAACCCATTATCCGTATTTATGCCGAGTCGGATGATGCTGTTAAAGCGGAGAATCTGGCCGAAAAGATGATTGCTGATATCCGGGAGTTGCTAAAAGGAGAAGAAACCCCGGATTAGTTCTCCATGCCGGCAATGTTTTTCATAATCTGCAGCGCCTGATCAATATCACCTGCTTTCTGAATCGTCAGGCTGAGCTTATCTCCGCTTTCCTTTAAAAGACACCTTCGTGGATTTTCCTGAGCAAAGGCAAGGATCTGCCTGAATATGGGACTGTCATAATAAGAAGAATCCTTAGAGCCCGGGAAGTGGGCAATCATTCTGCCACCCTTGAGAATGAGTTTTTCAAAGCCATTCTTTTTTGCCAGCCAGCGCAATCTCACGGCTTCAAGCAGTCCGCTTGTCTGATCCGGCAAGGGACCAAACCTGTCTGACAGGCGATTGGCAAATGCGTTAAGTAATTCACCATTCTCTATCGCGTCAAGTTCTTTATATAAATTCAGTCTTTCCTGGGTGTTGCTGACATAATCAGAGGGAATCATCAACTCAAGGTCTGTTTCCAGGGTGCATTCAGAAACAGCTGAAACTTCAATTTCCGGGGCTGAGTCAAACCCGGTGGCAACCTCTGTTCTGAGTTCGGCCAGCGCTTCATCCAGGATTTTATGATACATCTCGAATCCGATCTCCGAGATAAATCCGCTTTGTTCCGCTCCGAGAATATTGCCGGCTCCACGAATTTCCAGGTCACGCATGGCAATATTGAACCCGCTGCCCAGTTCGGAAAACTCCTCTATGGCCCTTAGCCTTTTCCTTGCTTCGTCGGTCAGAGTGCTCATGGGAGGTGTAAGCAGGTAGCAAAAAGCTTTTTTATTGCTTCTGCCCACCCTTCCCCTTAGCTGATGAAGGTCGCTCAGGCCAAAATGATGGGCATTGTTTATGATGATGGTATTTGCATTGGAAATATCCAGACCAGATTCTATGATGGTGGTAGATACCAGAATATCATAATAGCCTTCAATAAAATCTATCATGATCTGCTCCAGCTTTGTTCCGTCCAGTTGCCCGTGTCCGATGGCAATGCGCGCATCAGGGCAAAGCCTTTGCAGGATTCCGGCCATTTCTGTAATATTCTCTACCCTGTTATGAACAAAGAATACCTGTCCTGCCCGGTTTAATTCAACCATAATGGCATCCCTTAACAATGCTTCATTGAAAATATGCAATTCTGTTAGTATCGGGTAACGGTTTGCCGGGGGCGTGGTAATCAGGGAAAGATCCCTGGCCCCCATTAATGAAAATTGCAGGGTGCGGGGAATGGGTGTGGCACTCAGGGTAAGCGTGTCAACATCGACGCGGATTTGCTTGAGTTTCTCCTTGGCCGATACACCAAATTTTTGTTCTTCATCAATGATTAATAATCCAAGATCCCTGAATTGCACATCTTTGCTAATCAAGCGGTGGGTTCCTATCAGTATGTCAATTTTGCCTTGTTTTGTCTTTTCCAGGATTTCTTTCTGAGACTTTGCTGATCTGAACCTGTTAAGATAATCTACCGTACAGGGCAGTCCCTTTAGTCGTTCACTAAAGGTATGGTAGTGCTGAAGAGCCAGTATGGTAGTTGGTACCAGTACGGCTACCTGCTTGGAATCGGCCACGGCTTTGAATGCGGCCCGTATGGCCACTTCTGTTTTTCCGAATCCCACATCCCCGCAAATCAGTCTGTCCATCGGGCAAGGGGCTTCCATGTCCTTTTTTACGTCATTTGTTGCCTTCAACTGATCGGGGGTGTCTTCAAAAATGAAGGAAGCCTCAAGCTCGTTCTGTAAGTAAGTGTCAGGAGAAAACGCAAATCCCTGCCGGGCTTTCCTTTTGGCGTACAAGGCTATCAGGTCTCTTGCAATATCCTTTACCTTCTGCTTGGTTTTGCTCTTGATCCTGCTCCAGGTTCCTGAACCCAATCGGTGCAGTACCGGAGGCGTGCCTTCTTTTCCGGTGTATTTGGAAATGCGGTGAAGGGAGTGAATGCTGATGTATAGAATGTCGTTTCCCTTGTAAATCAGCCTGATGGCCTCCTGCATTCTCCCGTTTACTTCGATTTTTTCCAAACCGCTGAAAATTCCAATTCCATGGTCGATATGGGTTATAAAATCTCCAGGTTTCAGATTGCTGATTTCTCTCAGGGTCATGGCCTGTTTTCCTTTGAAAGATTCCCTTAATCTAAACCTGTGGTATCTTTCAAAAATCTGGTGGTCGGTATAACAGGCAATGGCATTTTCATGATCAATGAAACCCTGGCTAAGCGAGATGTTCAGCATGGAATGGGAAAAACGGTGCTCGCTTTGATCTGTTTTTAACAAGGTTTCAAAAATCGTTTCTATGCGTTGTAATTGCCTTGGATTGTCTGAAAGGATATAATGATGAATGCCCCGGGCCGATTGCTCTTCCATGTTTTTTATGAGCAATTCGAAATTCTTGTTAAAAGAAGGCTGGGGTGAAAAGCGAAATGAAAGTTGCTGATCCTCTCCTACGCACAGACAAGCCCGTCCAAATTCCACCAGACTTAGCTTTTTATACGCTTCGAGCAACACACTGTCCCCCGCAAAAAGCGTTTCAGGCAGTGCATGGTTGATATCGGGGTGCAAGCTGCTTTTTTGTTCTATGGCTTTTTTAAGGCAGGTGCCTGCCCTTTCGGCAGCCAGAAAACTGTCTTCTGACCAAAGGATGACATTGCCCGGCATAGAATCGAGCAGGAATTCCCTTTGAGAAATATCCACATGCATTTTCTCAATATTGGGAAGAATACCAATTTGTGTAAGTACCTGGGTGGAAACCTGGGTGTTGGGATCAAATGTTCTCAGGCTTTCTATTGTATCGCCGAGCATTTCAATGCGATAGGGGAGGTCATTGGAAAATGAATACACATCCATTATGCCCCCTCTCAGGCAAAATTGTCCCGGTTCGGTTACAAAGTCTGATTGTTCAAACCCCAATGAGACCAATGCATCCAAAAGAAAATCCATGGAAAGCCTGTCTCCGGTCCGTATGCCAAGGGATTGTTTTTTAAGGGTCTTTCTGGCAATCACTTTCTCAGC
>CAZFOI010000093.1:0-6474 GCA_964520605.1 uncultured Bacteroidales bacterium | reverse complement strand
GGGGCTTTTTTATTATTTTTACCTGACAAACCAGAAGCCATGAAACGAGTATTCCTGTTTTTTTTAGTTGGGGCGTTGTTGTCGGGATGTGCAACATCAACCAAAATGCTCCAAAAAGGCCAGTACGACGCAGCCATTGAGCGCTCCGTAATGAAGCTCAGGAAAAAACCAACCAACACCAAAGAAATTCAGGTGCTTGAGCGTGCCTACAGTCTTGCCAATGAACAGAATCTGGAGCGCATCCGCTTTATTCAAAGAGAAGGAAATCCCAGAAATATGCCGGAGCTTGTTGCTCTTTATAACCGGCTGAAGCAAAGACAAAGTCTGGTGAGAACCGTTACACCGCTTAATCTGAATGGCCGTATGCTTGAGTTTCCCTATGTGGATTACGATGAGCAGATTATTGCTGCCCAAAGGGGTGCTGCAAGCTTTCTGTATGAAGAGGCCCAACGACTCATGGCCACCAATGAAAAGGAAGCCTATCGCCAGGCATGGAATCATCTGAACACGGTAATGCAATACTCTTCAGATTATCCGCAAGCGGCTGAGCTTGCTGCAGAGGCAAGAGAAAAGGGCATCAGCAGGGCCTTGGTTAGTGTAAACAACCGTACCCACCTGAACCTGCCCCAGGAGTTTGTTCAAAAGATGCTTACGGTAGATCCCCGTGGGATTGAGTCGCCCTGGGTAGAGTTTTACTACAAAGACCTCGATGAGCGCATTCCATTTGATTATTACCTTGTTGTAAATCTTAATTTGATTGATGTTTCTCCAGACAGGGTGTCAGAAAAGGACCGGATGTTCCGCAAAAAAGTAGAAGACGGATTCGATTATCTGCTTGATGCCAGGGGCAATGTGGTTAAGGATTCCCTTGGTAACGACATCAAAATACCCAGATACAAAGACCTGGCCTGTACCCTGATAGAAACCCATCAGCAGAAAGGTGTGATTATTGAAGGAGAACTCGAAATCATTTCAGACAATCCCAGAAGGCTTCTAAAGAAGGAGCCCCTGAGGGCGGTTGGTGCTTTTGAACA
Source organism: uncultured Bacteroidales bacterium (assembly GCA_964520605.1). GTDB lineage: Bacteria > Bacteroidota > Bacteroidia > Bacteroidales > UBA7960 > CAZFOI01. The sequence continues at coordinate 5,440 of CAZFOI010000093.1, read as the reverse complement.
TAGCTCGGCCCGTGCGGTAGGAGATGTTGCTGCCCTGGATGATGACGCAAGAAAATTGCTGAATTCCCGGCCGGCCCCTTTTCCCAATGATGCGGATATGATCATTCGGGCCTCGGATGCCTTCCGGCAGGCAATCGCATCCGGAATCAGAAGGAATCGCAATTTTATCAGGTAAACGAAACTGCATATGAGTGTTAAAGGGAATAAAGTTTTTGAGGTTATCAAAACATATGGGATCATAACCCTTGGCCTTTTTATTAACGCACTATCCTGGACGGCCTTTTTGATTCCTTCAGAAATAGTTGGAGGAGGTGTCACCGGAGCGGGTGCCCTCTTGTTTTATGCAACGGGAATTCCGGTGGCTGTTACCTTTTTGGGTATTAATGTTGTGCTGATTGTTCTGGGCGTTAAGAACCTTGGATTTGGCTTTGGGATAAAAACCATTTATGGCATCCTGGTGCTTTCATTCTTCCTTGCCCTGCTTCAGCAAATGATTACCGCACCTGTGGTTGATGACAGGTTTATGTCGGCCATTATCGGAGGAATCATGGGTGGTGCGAGTATCGGGCTGGTATTTACCCAGGGTGGAAGCACGGGTGGTACCGATATAATTGCCATGATCATCAATAAGTACAGGAACATCAGTCACGGAAGGCTGATATTGCTGATGGATGTGGTAATCATTTCTTCCTCTTACCTTTTGTTCCGTTCCATAGAGGTAATGGTTTATGGTTATGTTACCATGGCCGTGGCTTCCTACTCTATTGACATGCTGCTGATGGGGCACCGGAGAAGCGTTCAGATGTTCATTTTTTCAAAGCAGTCTGACGCCATTGCAGACCGTATTGCCAATGACCTGGGCAGGGGTGTCACCCTGCTCGACGGCAAGGGCTGGTATACCAAAACCAACACCACCGTACTGATGGTTATCGTTAAAAGATACGAGACTTCGGCCGTCTTCCGTACCATTAAGGATGTGGACCCGGATGCCTTTATTTCCGTGGCCAATGTTATGGGCGTATATGGCAAAGGCTTCGACCCTATAAAATATTGATTTAATCAACTCACGGATGGAATTGCTGCTGTTACTTGCCACCATGATATTGCTTGCCCTTGCCGCCATGGGCAGGTTTCGCATGCTTGGGGCTGAAGCGGACAGGCTGTTGAAGAATTTTCGCCAGACAGCTGCTCCCCAATACCGTTGTCTGATGGCTTTTCTGATGCAGTGGGACGCCCCTTCGCCAAAGCTTCAACATAAAGCAGACAAACTCGAGACCCTGATAAACCGGGCCCTGAGTGAACCCTTGAAGGGCAATGACCTGATTGTGCTGGACAATCAGATTCTCTCCGAAATCAAAGTTTTGGTTAAGGATGCCGAAATGCCGTGCTCCGACCAGGCCGCTGAGGCACTGCGCAAAGAATACAATCTGGCCGCGGTTAAGTACAATCATGCTGTATTTCTTTTTCCATCAAATGTTTTCGCCCTGGTTTTCGGTTATAAGAAAAAACTCCTGTTTCAAACAGACCCGCAACCGAAACACCAGGATCTGATCAATGCGGGCTAACCCTAAATATGCAATAAGATGAGCAATGTATTATCAGGCCTCAGGCCAACCATTGTCTGGCAATATTTCGAAGAGATCTGTCAGATTCCAAGACCATCCAAAAAAGAAGAAAAAATACTGAAATACCTTACGGATTTTGCCGGCAAGCATGGGTTGTCATTTACTCAGGACAGGCTTGGGAACCTGGTAATCAGAAAAGGGGCCACTTCCGGATATGAAAATCGTAAAACGGTTGTGTTGCAGAGCCATGTGGATATGGTCTGTGAGAAAAATGCCGATGTAGAACACGATTTTGATAACGACCCCATATTGCCTTACATTGCTGATAATTGGGTAAGGGCCAGGGGTACCACCCTTGGCGCCGATGACGGAATTGGGATGGCGGTGCAGCTTGCCCTGCTTGCATCCGCTGATATCCCGCATGGCCCCCTGGAGTGTTTGTTTACCGTAGATGAAGAAACCGGACTAACCGGGGCTTTTGGCCTTGAACCCGGATTTGTGCAAGGGCGCATTCTGTTAAATCTTGATTCTGAAGACGACGGGGAGCTATTCATTGGATGTGCCGGGGGAGTCGACACCCTGGTAACATTTGATTATTCCAGGGTTAATACCGAGCCTGATCATGAGGCGTTCCGCCTGGATGTTTCAGGGCTAAAGGGCGGGCATTCCGGCGACGACATTCATCGTTTGCGGGGAAACGCAAACAAGATTTTAACCAGGATGCTCTGGAATTTTGAAAGGATGTTTGAATTGCGTCTGGCAGACATAAACGGGGGAAACCTTAGAAATGCCATTGCCAGGGAAGCTTTTGCCATTGTTACCATACCAAGGCGCTTCAAGAATGCTTTCAGGGCAGAATTTGATAAACTCTCATTGATGTTGAAGCAGGAATACAAGACCAACGAACCCGATCTGAGCCTGTCTTTGAAAGACACAGTAATGCCTGAGTGCCTGATTGATTACAATACCCAGTCGAGGCTGTTAAACTCTCTGTATGCCTGCCCGCATGGGGTAATGGCCATGTCTGCCGATATTCCCGGCCTTGTTCAGACATCAACCAACCTGGCCTCTGTAAAAATGACCGCGAAAGAAATCATCGTGGCAACCAGTCAGCGAAGTGCTGCCGAGTCGGGGAAACGGGATGTGGCCGATATGGTGGCCAGTGTCTTTTATCTGGCTGGTGCCAGGGTAAAACAGGGAGACGGGTATCCGGGCTGGACTCCGAATGTTGATTCGGAAATCCTGGCCATCATGAAAGCCTCTTACCGGGAGCTGTTCTCAGACGAACCAAAGGTTTTGGCCATACATGCCGGACTGGAATGCGGACTTATCGGGGAAAAATATCCCGGCATGGATATGATTTCATACGGGCCCACCATTAAAGGCGCTCACTCACCCGATGAAGGCATCCTGATTGATACGGTTGAAAGATTCTGGTTGCTTACCCTGGATGTGCTCAGGCGCATTCCGGACAATGACTGATTCAGAACAGACTACATAGGTTCCAATTGCATGGAAAACACATCGGAGAGTTCCTTAAGCAGCCGGTTTTCCACTTCTTTTATGTCTGTCATCTGCCCCAGCTCCTGCTGCATGGAGGTGGCCTTTTTGTCAGTAAATCCGCAAGGATTGATCAAATCGAAGTATGCCAGGTTGGTGTTTACATTAAATGCAAATCCGTGCATGGTAACCCAGCGGCTGCTGCGAATGCCAATGGCGCAGATCTTGCGGGCCCGCCCGGGATTGTCTGCATCAAGCCAAACGCCCGAGGCTCCCTTCAGGCGTTCTCCTTTTAGTCCATAACTGCCAATGGTGCGAATCACGGCCTCTTCCAGGTCAGCCACATATTTGTGCATGTCAGGGGAGAAGTTGTCAAGATCAAGTATTGGGTAGCCTACAATCTGTCCCGGGCCATGATAGGTAATATCTCCTCCGCGGTTTATTTTGTAAAAAGTGGCTTCTTTGGCCTGCAATCCAATCAAATCTGTTAGCAAATTGTTCTCAGATCCATTTTTTCCCAGGGTATACACATGGGGATGCTCACAAAATAACAGATAATTTGGGGTGGGCTCGCATTCGTCCGGAGACAGGCTCCGGTTGGCCAGCTTCTTATCAATAATGGATTGGAAAAGCGTTTCCTGATAATCCCAGGCTTCCTTGTAATCTATCAGGCCAAGATTCTGAAACCTTACCTTTTTGTTTGTGTTTTCCATTGCAGGGGCTTTCTGCAAAAATAGTACTTTTATATCTTAAAACCGCTTTGAATGACTACCCCTGATTCAATTGAGATCATGGCCCCGGCCGGCTCCTATGACTCCTTAATGGCAGCGATTCAGGCCGGAGCCGACGCCGTGTATTTCGGAGCCGGCAAGCTGAACATGAGAGCCAGGTCTTCTCAAAACTTTACTCCTGAAGACCTTGAAAACATTGCATCCATTTGTAGGGAAAACGGAGTAAAATCCTACCTCACCCTAAATACCATTGTATATGATGAGGAAATGGATCAGATCAGGGTCATGGCCGATACGGCAAAAAAAGCCGGGATTAGCGCCATCATTGCCTCAGACATTTCGGTAATGGAGTATGCCAGGGAAATCGGCATGCCCGTTCATGTTTCTACCCAGTGCAACATCACCAATCTGCAGGCAGTCAGGTTCTATTCCCGGTATGCGGAAGTAATGGTGCTGGCACGTGAGCTCAGGCTGGAACAGGTGGCCGCTATTTCCAGAGGCATTCGCGAACAGTCTTTGACAGGTCCGGGCGGCAGGCCCATCCGTTTGGAAATGTTTGTTCATGGCGCTTTGTGTATGGCCGTATCGGGTAAATGCTACCTGAGTCTTGATACGCTGAATCACAGCGCAAACAGGGGTTCCTGCCTTCAGTTATGCCGCCGTTCATATATCGTAACCGACAAAGAAGACGGGCATGAATATGAGGTAGACAATGCCTATATCATGTCTCCCAAAGATTTGTGCACCATAGGGTTTCTGGATAAGATACTGGATGCCGGTGTCAGTGTGTTAAAGATAGAGGGCCGTGGCCGCCCCCCTGATTACGTAAAAACCGTTACAAGCTGCTACCGCGAAGCCGTGCAATCGATCAGGGAAGGCAATTATTCCAAAGAAATGGTGGATGCCTGGACGAGCAGGCTGGCAGAAGTCTTTAATCGTGGATTCTGGGACGGCTATTACCTTGGCCGCACCATGGGCGAATGGGCAGACAGATATGGCTCCCAGGCAAGCAGAAAAAAAGTGTTTATTGGCACGGTAAGCAATTATTTTTCAAAACTTGAAGTTGCAGAAATCCGTCTGAGCTCCCAGTTTGCGCAGCAGGGAGACCTGCTCATGATTACCGGGCCAACCACAGGCGTAATGGAGTTTAATGCCAGGGAGCTGCATGTGGAAAACCAGTCCGTAAAACGGGCAGAGAAGGGCATGCCTTTTTCTGTAAAGGTTCCCGGGCTCGTGCGCAGGGGAGATAAGGTGTTCAGGGTTGATGTTGTGGAGGAGAAATTCTAAGTTTCAGCATCTCAGGCAGAATTCCGCTCAATAAGCCTGACAGGAAATACTTTGGTCTGGCTGGCCGGATTGGATTCCGGTGCCTCTATGCGTTCAACCAGCATCTTAACAGCTTCTCTACCCATGTCATACCCCTTTTGCTCAACGGTGGTGAGTCCCGGACTTACCAACCCGGCAACGGGGTCATTTCCAAAGCCCACTACCGAGATGTCGCGGGGAATGGAGTAGCCGGCCTCCTGAAGAATTTTCATCACCGTAACCGCCGTAAAATCGTTAACGGCAAAGATGCCGTCGGTTCTCCTTCGATCTGCAGGGGCTATCCCAGCCCTCCAACCCGTTCGATCTCTTTCGCGTCCT
>CAZFOI010000092.1:0-6553 GCA_964520605.1 uncultured Bacteroidales bacterium | reverse complement strand
TTTTGTATATTTGCAGATTAAGTTAATAAGAGTCGGTTTTGTATCCACCCATAAGTTTGGCAGCAGCTTCCCGATATTTTTTTTGATTTTCGAGCAGATAGCTATCTGAAAATGCTGTGATTACATGATCCTGGGCAAATGTGCCAAGGCTGGTTATAAGAAGCAACCCAATCATTAGGGCTTTTGATGGTTTTATTTTTGCCATATTACCCCTCCTGTAAAAGACATGCTTTGATATTCCATTTGGTTTGATGCAGCTCCTGTTTCCCATGTTCTGAATTCAGAGACATGTTGCACGGTGGATGCATCAATGAAGAAAGAAACTGAGCTTCCTGCAAGGGCAATTAGCCTGATATTTCCCATGCTGCGGATCCTGTTTACCCCATTGTGAATAACAAAGCCGTTAGCCCTTATAAAATTATCCATATTTCCAGTGTAATAATGAACTTCTGTCCAAATGTTTTTAAAGGTTTCTATTCCAAATCCGGAATGAAGCACATTGGATTGCCTCCAGCTTCCATTTTCTTTTTGTGTGGGATGCGAATAGTTTGCTAAAAAATAGGCTTTGGTATTTCCTTTTGGGTAAACTGCAATACCAACATTTGGTTGAATTTGGGTCAGGTTGTTAAGATTGGAATAACTCATGGACAGGAATCCGGCAACCGATTTGTGATGCCTTGATATTCCGGCTGTTAATAAATACTCTCCCCGCTTTACCATATTACGGGAATTGCCAATTCCAGGGTCCTGATTAATGGTCGAGAAATTTTCCGGAAAGGACACATGGATGTATTGAAAACCTGTCGATAGTTCTGTATGGTGATTTATGCGTATGGAAGCCTGCAGCAGATATTGATTGAGGTTAGACCAGGCATTTGGGTAAACCTGAGAGTTATTCTCATCTTTAATTGTTAACAGATAGCTGGCACGGGTAAATGTATAGGCATGTGTCAAATGTACACCAGGTCTTACTGAGTGTGAAACCGAAGCCATAAACCAGGTATGCCCATTGCCAATCAACCTGCTTCCATCGGCTTCCGGATCGTCTGCCGGATCATAATTCAGGGTGGTGTTTTTTTCTGTAATGTTCCTGTTTAAGTATAATTCAACACGGTTAATCCCTTTTTTTTGCAATTCAGCTTTCGCATGATAATCGGCCTGAAGGGGCCTGCCTGAGAATATAAGTGAATAATAAAGGTATTCGTTCAGTATGGGGTCGGTGTGGTTAATGTTCCATGCATTATAAAAGTGATCAGAGGCTTTGCGATAGTTCTTTTTTTGATACCAGGCGATCCCAAGTCTGTATTGTAAGTAATAAAAGTCAATCCCCTGCCTTAGGGCGTCTTTGCCAAATTCTATCAGATTATCCCAGTCAGCAGCAATCAGGTATTCATAGCTGATTCTGTCTGCTTCCAAAGCACTGATTTTTTCTTGTCCGGAAGCCTGGAAATATATGAAAATCATTAGTGCAATCAGTCCGCTCTTTTTGACCATTTTGCCGTTATTGTTTGTTCTTTGGTTTCAACCCTGAATGACTCCAGCCCCTGGCTGCGTATTTGAAATACAATTCTTGAATGGTTGTTTTTGAATCCCATACTGCTTTTCCTGATAGTGGCATTCATATCCGTGGTGAGGCCCTCCAGGGAGTCGCGTAAATTGATGAATTGTAATATGTAATCTGCTGATTTGTATTGATAAAAAGGAGCCAGCAAATCATGAATGAATAACTGTCCTGGTGAAAATATCATGTTAACGGGGAACTGATCTGATAACTCCATGTGTTTCCTGGCACCAAGACAAACCTTAAAGGCCCCCAGATAAAAGTAATAGAGCAAACTGTTTCTTAGTCCTTCAAAATGGGTAAAGTACAAAATGGCATTGTCAATACGAAACCAGGCCCGGCATCTGCTGTCGTCACATTCAATATAAGCATTGTTCCAGTCGTCTCTTTTTACTTCCCATACTGCAGTTCCTTTTCTAGTGATAATGCCTGATTTGGAGACTTCATAATCAATACTGAAGCGTTCACCGGGAATGAAATAAAAAGCGCTCTTTAGAGAAGGATGTATCTTGATGTTTCCAATCACTTCGCCCTGCTGTGGAATGGCCTGGTTCATTAAACGGGTTTCCTGGCTGGATTTTAAGAAATAGTTGCTTATCGGGTATTCCATTGTACGGGAACCGATATATGGTGTAGCCTGGATTTGGAAATGCAGGTGGGGATAAGGCGAATTCCCTGAGCTGCCGCATTTGCCAAGAACATCTCCTTTGCTAACTCTGGTTCCGGGACTTACCTGGATGCTTCCATGCATCAGGTGAGACAGTTTGCTGTATATTTGATCCTGGTGTTTGATAATTACGGTATTGCCCCAGTTGTACTCCAGATTCCTCAGGCCAATTGGATTGTCTTCCACGTGGTCAGCTACAGATTCAATTATCCCGTCTGCGGGTGCCAATACGGCCTTTCCATAGCAGTAGTAATCTTCAACGACATTGCCTTCTCCTTTATAAGTTTTTCCATCAGAACCTGCTATCTCAAAATCCCATGCATATTTCCAAGCCCCTTTATGGGTATAGGTGCCATTATGCCCCTGGGTAATGGTCCAGTCGCCAAGAAATGGCAGGGAGATTGGAACCGGGCTGTCTTTTCCGAACCGGAGCAAATAATTGGAATAAGCATAAAGGTTTTTTTCAGGTGTATTTTGCTGAATAAAACCGGTATGCAATGCTGCTCTGTTATGCACCCTGAACTTAATCACATAAAGAAACAAAAGCGAAATTATATTAAAGGGCAGAGAATACAGGGGGAGCTGAAAAACACCGAACAAGCCGCTGAGGCTTATTGTGACCACTGCTACAAGAGGAATCAACAGCATAACCCAAAAATAGGAACTCCGGTTAGGAATAATAAAATAACCACCCAGGGCAATCGCCGATAAAATATAATTAAACCCTATGTATGAATAGCCCACTTCAGTAAAACTCGCCCCAATCAGCTTATAAAACAAAAAGGCTGTAAAAAAACCCAATAAAGAAAGTGAAAAAGCTATTCTTGAGTAGATCAACAGCCCGATAGCCATAAGCAATCCTGCGAATACATTCTGCTGAAAGAGTATGGCTCCAAGTGAAAGAAAGTAAGATCTTACAGCAGGTGGGAGCCCAAGTTCGGCCCACCATGAATAAAACCTGACTGCCCTGAATCCTCCAAGACGATAAATTTCATTCAGTGTATAAATGCCTCTTTCGCTAAGCCCCAATGCCTGGAAATCCCTGGATGCAAGCATGAATGCCCACAAAGACAGCACAAAAGGCATGCTCAGATAGGGAAGTCCGTATTTGCCAAGAATTCCTTCGAGTGCCACAGAAATAAAAAGCGTAAAAATGCCTGCCATAATTACAACAAGCAGAAGAATCAGGCCTGGTTGGAAATATATGCCAAGACCAAGGCCTGCCAGAAGGGAGTTAAACCCATAGTACCCTTTTGAAATCTTATTTGGTGAAAATCCCAGGAAGTGTGCGATGCCTATGGTCGTGAGAACCGATACCAGTCCGTATATACCGGCATATTTATCTACAAATGTAATCAACAACAAAATGAACCCGAACAGCTTGTTGTCAGAGAAAAAAACCTGAGCATAGCTGTTAAGGATGGTATGAACCTGCAGGATGACATTATCCTTTTGCCTGAAAATGATTTTCATTATAGGTCAAAACCTGAAAGATGTTCGGGTATCAGTTCATTATCAGTTACAGATTCTATGGTTTCATTTCTTCTAATCTGATGGGTAGTCCCATTTTCGGAGATCAGAATCACATTTGGACGCAGGGTAATGAATTGCATCCATTGGGTATTGTTGTAAGCACCGATGCGTTTTATGACGAAGTGATCTCCCTTTTTGAGAAGAGGAAACATGAGGCTGTTTCTAAGCACATCTATATTCATACACAGGGGGCCGCAAAGTGATGTTTCCTCTGTCTGAAGAGAAACGGGCTTAACAGGGCGTATGTCGTGATCATACCAAAAAGAAGTAAACATAAGATTAACACCCGTATCCAGTATAGTTGCCCTGCGTCCGTCTGAAAGTCTTTTGTTGGCAACTACGGTACCTGCTAAATATCCGGCGTCGTCTATCAGTGCCCGGCCTGTTTCAAGAATCAGCAACGGAAGATTCCCTGGCCTGATTTCAGACTTCATGAAGGCAGATGTAATGGCTTCTGCATAATCATCAAATGAGGGTGCAGTATCGCTACCCGGATAGAATGCTCCTTTCAGGGTGTTTTTGGATGCAAATCCACCTCCGAGATCGATATATTTGATAATATGATTGTGTTTCTTTTCAAGGCCCACGGCCAGTTCAGCCAATTTGGAAGCTGCAATTTTGTATGCTTCACTGCTCATCATGTAGGTGCCTATATGGGTGTGAAGCCCGAGTAGTTCCAGTTTATTGCTGGCCATTATTCTGTTCAATGCATCCCATGCTTCTCCGTTTTCAAAATTGAACCCAAATCTATCCCATAGAGGATATACCCCAACATCCATATTCACCCTGATGGCTACTTTGGGCTTTTTGCCGAGCTGCTGTGCCAGGGAAATCAGATCAAACATCTCATCGAAGTGATCTATGTGTATAAGGGATTCGTTTTTAATGGCGAGGCTTAGTTCTGAAATTGTCTTATGGGGGCCGTTAAAAATGATTTTATGACCAGGAACACCCAACTGCAATGCCTTATTGTATTCAAATCCCGACACTACTTCAGCCCAGGATCCCTCCTGGTGGAAGATATTGCAAATGGCATTCAGATAATTGGTTTTATAAGACCATGCAAATTGCACCCGGGGGTATCTTGAGCTGAATGCCCTGTATGCATCCTGATAGGAATGCCGTATGGTTTTCTCAGAGTAAATATAAACCGGGGAACCATATTTCTCAATTATGGATTCTATGCTTATACCATCTATTTCCTGAATGGGTTCCGGCTGGGAGGGAATGCCGAATTTAGCCGGCATTCCGGCATTGATTTTCTGGATTACCGGCCTTTCAAAGGGTTTTTTAAGTTGCATCATGACTAAAGCTCGCCTTTGGTTGATAGTTGTATGAATGGTTCGAGTTCGGATATCATATCGTATGAGTATCGTATAAACATTTTTCCGATATCATATCCGGAATAGGGTGAGACTTCCATCCCCAGAGCCAGTTTTACCAAAGCCTCGGGAAGGTTTTGCCCCGCAGCTACAGCCAGGTACACCCAGGCAGGCAGGCGGGGATTAATTTCAATCAGATACAGCTCATTATCTGAAGTTCTTATAAGTTCAAGCTCCATCCCTCCCCTCCATTGGGTTTGACGGATGACTTTATCGGTAAGTGCAAGCATGGCCGGCTCTTCCAGCGTAATGCCACCCCAGGCCTTGCCTTTGTCGGTTATGTATTGTTTTCTCATGGGCACAGCACCGATGGTGTTGCCTTTTCCATCGCCCAGAGCGACAACATTAACCTCTGTGCCGCGTATAAATTCCTGTACAATCACCGGCAGGCCCCACTTGGCAGCCAGTCGGTTGTAGTAGGTAATTGCCTGCTCTTTGTTTTGTGCTACATAGGCATCATAAAACTTCCCTTTAATTACAAGCGGAAAATCGAAATTCTGGTCAATTTTATCAATTTCCCTGATGCTCGTCAGGGTCTTGTCCCTGGGAACCTTTATCCCATATTTCTTCCCGAAAGCAGAAAGATTTGATTTGTGTCTTTCCTCGAATTGAGAGAGTGTGGGAAGAAATGTGCTGATTCCCATTTCTTTCAATAATGATTCAGACTTCATGAAGGCAAATAATTCGGCGTCGAAATTCGGAATGAGCACCTGGATATTTTCCTTACGCTGAATATACCGTATGCGCTCAACAAGTATCTCTTTCCCTTCGGATGGATAAGGCACTTTATAGGTTTTGTCCACATGATCTCTCATGTAGGCACCAGGCTCAAGGTTTTCATAAGCCAGGCCGATGATACGGGATGAAAAGCTTTTTGCCTCTCTTAATCCCCTTATTACGGGTATTCCGGGCCCGGGGCTGTCTATGTTATTAAGTCCAGATACGGCTATGGTTACGGGCAAATTATTCATCTTCAAGGATATGAAGTTGGCGCAATGCTGAAACAAAATCCACGAAGTATCTTTCAAAGCTGTCTGCGTCAATTTCATATTCTGACAATATTGACGCAGTGATTGCTTCCTGAGTTTTCCCTTTTCTGATCATATCAATTATTTCCAACCCCATTGGATTTAAAGAATATGAATCCCCTGTTGCAGGGTCAAAAACAAAGCCTGTTTCACTTATGGCTACATTTTTTTTGATCTTCATATGGAAGTTTTTCTATTTGACTATGAAATGTAGTCAATTGTTTAATGCCCTTTCCTGATGTTGAATGTTTTTTTTAAAAAACATTGATTTTCTTATTTACTTTAGGGGCATCTAATGCAAGACAGGCAATGGCATACCCCCAGGATAGGACCGGAAATGATTTATCAGCCAGGACCAGGGCTTTTCGGGCACTATTCGACC
>CAZFOI010000091.1:0-6565 GCA_964520605.1 uncultured Bacteroidales bacterium | reverse complement strand
TGGGATGAGGAGAGTACGGATCGTGTGGAACGGTGAACGAAACATAACAGAAGAACGGATTATCGCGGCTTCCGGCTGCATAGTCATTTAGAAAGTCAATGGCAGCGCCTGCAAACATATCGGTTGAAAAGCCTTTCATTACGGGATCCGATAATTTCCCGTTGGCATCGAGGTCGCGCAGGGCAATGTTGAAATGGTCGGCCATTCCTCCCAGGAAAACATTTCTCCCTTTTTGGAAGGCGGCCTCAAAAGCGCTTTTTTCATTGTGCCATTTGCCGGTTCCGAATGTTTCATAGCCATGTTCTCCAAAATACATGGGCATGGTTTCCACTCCTTCCAGCCGATCGTAAACATTGAACAGGTGTTTGCCACTGAGCAACATCGCCCGGCTTGGTGCGCATATAGCTCCGTGGTGGCCTCCCATAATCAGCGTATTGGTAAAACGCACCCCGTTTTCGGCAAGCCTGTCAATGTTTGGGGTACGTATATACGGATTCCCAGAACATCCAAGAGCATCGGCCCGCTGATCGTCGGCAAACAGGAAAAGTACATTGGGTTGGTTCGGTTTTTCAATTCCGCCCTGCTTTACTCCCGGAGAGCATGACGTAATGGCAAGGGCTGAAATCAAAGCATTGGCAAGCAGTATAGGTTTCATTATAAAGAAGTTTTTAGCTTAATAAGTATGTCAACCAAAGATAAAGATATAATAGAAATGTTATGATGGGTGATCTAAAAATCGGCTGATTCCCTCCAGATATGCCGTGTGCGGATAAAGCTCCTCGTCGTACCAAAGCGAGGCAAAGTAAAGTCCGATAGGCGATGAGGGTAATCCGTGCTGCCGATATTGCCTGTCGAGCCAAAGCAATGCATTTTTGCATTCGGTTTTGTAATCAGTTCCGGCAAGTGCGCCAATTGCAAGAGAGGTTTCTTCCATAGTTCCTTCAATCCCTTTGTCGCCACCCCAGCTTCCATCTGAATTTTGAACCATGAGAAGAAATGTCTGGCCTTTTCTCGCAATATTATTGATTTTATTCAGGATAGGACAGGGAAGAACGCTTAATCTGCTCATATCATTAAGGTAAGTAAGTGCGCGTGCAGTTCCATACACAGCATTGTGGTGACTTTCTGTATGTTGGTTGCCAAACCAGAGTGGAAGTAATGCTCCGTCTGGTCGCTGATTTTTTAGTAAATACTCTGTTCCTCTGGCAATTGCTTTTTTATACCTTTTCACAAGCACATAATCTAAATTACCTTGATAATACTCCAAAGTCATCGACAAAGCCAGGATGCCATGTCCGGTAAGGTCGGCACAACTCTGGTCGAAAGGAAGTTTACCCCAGCCTCTGACGAATGTTGGAAATCCGCCATCGATGTTTTGCAGGTTTAGCAGCCAGTTACCCCCTGAAACAACTGCTGATTTGACTTTTTCCGGATTCTGCCTGTTAAGCAGAAGCAGGGCAATTATCGCTCCCGGTGTATCATCACCGTCGGGAACAGAACCCGGGTGGTTGGTCCATCCCCATCCACCAGGAATTGCACCGTTAAACGGATGAACTTCCTTATATTGCTGATCGAGAAGGTGATTGGTAATTTTTTCACGGTCATTTTCGGTCCACAAACTTTCCGATACATTTCTTAATGCTTTTATTGAAAGGGTTGATACCCAGGTGGAGAGATCTATGTCAATAGGCCAGCTACCGTCGTTACGCTGGGTATTTTCCAGAAATACAATTCCTTTCTTGACTACATTGTTAGTCGGGTGTCCTGCTGCAATAAGGCATAAACAGACAAATGCGGTAAGCGGTATCGCTTCGAGAAAACCCCCGCTTTCGGGCATTAATTTATGCAAAAGCCGCAAGGAAGGTGCAACAGCATTTCGCCGTATTATTGTTGCCAACGGGTTTCTGGATTTCTTTCGGGTAAAAATGGCAATGCCTACTGCAATAAGTGCAGGAATGGCATAACTAACCACGTTAAGCTTCAACAAACTGTAAAACGATCTGGGTAAAAGCGCAAGTTCAAAAGGCAATTGAGGTATTTTTCGGAAAGCATCATTTGCAGGCACCCCACATAGTGCAGACATGGTTAGGATAGGGACAGAAAAAGTATAATCTGTTTTATAATGGGCAAGGATTGCTGTGGCTACATCGGGTGAATTTATATCGATGTTGTTATCTGATAAATAAGCTGAAAGCTTTTCTATTGCATATTTCAGTCCTGTAAATGATTTATCCTGGATGTTGAAAGCGGAATAAACCAGAAGACTTGTGCTGATATTGCTCAGACTTTCCGGAGTATCGCCAAAGCCCCCGTCTTTGTTCTGATTTCCGATAAGCCAGTTAACACCTTTGGCAATGGCAGTCTGATGCCTGGTTTTATCATCAAAATGAAGTGCAGTTATTGCCACAGCCACACCGAGAGCACTCGATGACAAGCGCCCTTCCCAGAAGCCTGCCTGGTTTCGTTTTTCGAGCAGTGATTTCGTCAGCTCTTGTTCTCGCTTTTTTAAACTTTCAATATCCATTGGGTTAATTATTAAGCCACAAGTCCCAGCGCTAATAAACCATAAAAAGTATATTCCGTGTCGCGTTCCATATCTCCATTGCCGGCCAGAAATGCCCCTGAATGGTAATTTTTTTCTATCATGCCGAGACATGCCGGACGGATCAAACGAAGATCGTAGTTTATGGAAACCAGCGCAACAAGGGCAACTGCTGTTGACAACAAATCGGGTTCCTGTGCCCCTTTGAATGATTTAAAGCCTTGTTTCTCATCAAAAAAATCCATCAACAGTGAAAGTTCTTTCTCCACCGGAAGTCCAATATAGGATTTCAATACCATCAAGGCAGCTACAACCGGGCAGGGGAAACCGACGTCAGCTTTCAGTTTTCGGAACAAAGGTTTTACCACCAACCTTGTCAAACGGTTATTTAATCCATATGCATCAAAGGCCAGAAATACCATGAAATACTGATATGAACGGCTCATATCCCCGGATGCGGATAAAAACTCCCTGATGATACCCCATAGGTCTGATATTCTTTGTGTGTAAGAAATATTTAAACCCTGACCAATTATAGCAATACAACACCTGTTTATCAATCCTATCTTATTTCTTTCATGAATTTGACTGACATAGGGTAAAAGTGCTTTTTTTGCTTCAGTAAGCCCCGAAGCTTCTGACAGGAAGAACCCAAAAAGGGAATAATAAACATCCGGAATTCCGGCCCTGTCGCAAAAGCCACCGTTTGCCGACTGTTGTTCACGTATGAAACGCTTTACTTCAGCCTGGCTTTCCTCATCGAGGTTAAAAAAGCCATTGCGGGCATAAGCTATAAGTTGACGGTAAAATGGTTTTTGTTTATTAGGCTTCATACTCCTTGAAAATTTTACCTAATACGCCGTAAAGGCTGAGTTTAAGCCTGAGATTTGACAAATTATCCAATGCAGCATAGGCTTTTTCAACATAGCCAGTCACGACATAAGCAGTTTTTACTGCAATATTTTCATTGACAATCATATTACTTAATAGTATCTGGTCAAAATTGGTCAGTTCAATTGATGGAGTATGGCCGTTAATTTGTTCCCTGAGCATGGCTACAAGGAATGGGAAATCGTGCCAACACAATAGCTGTTTACTATTTTGAAATTCCTCAAGGTCATCGCGCACCTGATATGCAATACCGAAAAATCGGGAAAATTCCCTGAGTGCCTCCAGGTCTGAAACTGTTGCTCCTCCTGCAATAGCGCCAAGTAACAGGGCCACTTCAACAGCAGCGCCTGTTTTAAGGGCATAAATCTTCAGTAGTTCTTCAGTTGTGTTCAGTGTTTTGTCGCGGGCCGAAAGTAAATCGGCACCTTGACCTAAGGTTAGTGCCACATGGGCCGAAGAAACCAGGCTCAGGCATTCGGCCCTCTTTTCGCACGAAAGCGGTAGCGATCCTAACAGTTCATAACCCTTGCCAATAAGATAGTCTCCTATGTTGATGGCCAAAGAAATTCCTTCCTGCTTGTGCAGTGTTTCAATATTGTAACGGTAATCATCACGGTCTTCGATATCGTCGTGGATCAGTGATGCTTTATGAAAACACTCTATAATGACACAAAGGTGTCCCATTAATTTGTCGTTCTCTTCGGGATGGTATGCAGCAAAAGAGAGTGCAGTGAGCAATGGCCTCATCCGCTGTCCGCCAGAGCGCATCGAACGGATGGCCATTTCGGGAGTGGGATCGCCATCGTTACTTATTATCTTTCGTAAATAGTCTTCACGAAAAAATTCAGTTACCCTGGTTTTGAGCAACGAAACGGAGAGAGGTTGTTTTTCTTTATCAGTATTAAGCAGATTTATCTCCCTGAGAAGCCATTTTTCGTCAACAGTGGTATCTGAGCAGCCTTCGCACAACAAGGGAATGCCTATTACAGGAAGGGCTGAACGTTTTACCTTTTCGAAGGAACGCTCGAGGGTTGACATGCAACTGATACCAATGACGGCATCAACTGAACCTTCTTCCACCAGGCTAATGGCAACGGTAGTTCCTTCGGCAATCAATGTGGCATAGCCCAAGCGCTCGGCTTTAGTAACAATATAATCGAGGCTACAACTGTGGCAACTGTTACAAGTAAGTCCAAATTCATCGAAAACGCCCTGGCAATTCTGGTTGTTTTTCAGGCATTGGGGCAACAACAATAATCGTCGGTTGTATGGAGTAGCGGCTACTAAAGGACGCCAAATCTCGTTACCAGCCAATACCATTGCAAATTCCGTGAAACAGGGGTCAACACCCACCTGAGCCACAACATTCGCTGCCAATGCCGAAAGTTGGTCAATATGCACCGGTGGTTTCAAGGATTGAAATTTCACCTCTTCACGGACTGCACAGGTCAGTTTTTCTCTGATCTCTGGTGCTTCCGGCACACGCATTATCCTTGTTTTAACTTTCCCCATTATCTGATCTTAACCATAAGCACCCAACCCAAAGAATGCATGTTTTTTGGCAAACCGGTACCAGAAACTCTTCTCCGGAATTTGTCTGGCTGAACCGTGGCTGGCAACTATTGGTGCATTTTTCAGTCTTTCATATTCGTTGTTTCGACCCGATGTATCGGTGGCATTGTGCTTTTTTGCAATATCTGAAAGCCATGTAGGATCATCCATCAGGATACAACCCTTTGTTTTTTTTGTTAAAGATTCTTTTAAATCTTTCAGGTACTCTGAGTTACTATATAACTCAGAAAGAGCCTGACCGTTAACCCGTTCTGTAGAAAATTGGATTACCGGGCAGGGTTCCACATACCCGGCAGCATTGATATGATGGCTGAGGCCTGAAGCAGCCGGGCAAAGGCCACGGCCCTGTGCATCCCAGTAAGCATCAATAATAACGATTGGGTATTTCAAACGCGCTTCCACCATATATTCCCTGAGGGTGTTGATTTCATCCAGGCTCAGGGCAAGTTCGTAGGATGGATTTCCTCCCACCGGTCGGTAAATGTAGTACCATAGGTAAGCCACGCCGCTATCAATCAACTTTTGAATAAATTGAGGCGAAAGGGCCATTTGGAGGTTCGACTTGCACACACTGATGGCTATGCCGGTAAAAAGCCCTGCACGGGTGCAATGCTGCACAGCGTCCATGGTTCGACGATAAACATCCTTTCCTCCCCGTCGCACATCAGCCACAACTTCATCACCCTCAAAACTGATCAATGGAGTAACATTCGCACATTTTCGCAGTTTTTCGGCTATTTCGGCATTCATAAGGGTTCCATTGGTAAACAGCTGGAAATAACAGTCTGTATGTTTTTGAAACACCTCAAAAAGTGGTTTATAAAGCAATGGCTCTCCCCCAAGTATTCCAAAAAACCAGGATCCCTCCTGTTTGGTTTCACTGATTATTTTGTCGAGCATTTGTGGTTCCATCCGGTAGTTTTTCGTTTTTCTTATCACCCAGCATCCCTGGCAATCAAGATTGCAGTCGTCGGTTACCGATATGAAATGAAATGCCGGAAATGGCTTTCCGTTTTTCATCCGTTTCTGGAAACGACGGATTCCGGTAATCCCCTTTAATCCAAGGTTAATCGCCAGTTTGTATAAACATTTTTTATCGGTCTGCTTCAATAAGCGAAAAATCAATCCCATGAAAATCAGTTGTTTTGTTTCTTAAATTCTTCAATGGCATTGCGCCGTTCTTCCTCAGCCTGTTGCAACAGATTGCTTCTGAATATGCTGCGGCGTACATCTCCCCGTTGTTGGATACGGGTGAGCAGGTTACCCTGTTGTAGTTGCGACAAATCAATTCTTACTTCATCGGGTTCGGCACCGGCAATTACCCCATCTTCTTTTATACGCGGAAAAATAATTGCAGAAACGGGACATGACCTTGCACAAGCCGGACAATTATTTTTACAGTTGAGGGGATTTTCAACAAACAGTTGTTTATCAGAATATCTGTACACCCCAAAAAGGCAGAATCTGGCACATTGTCCGCAATTGTTGCAACGTTTTTTTTCTACAACAGGAAACCATGCCGGAACTTTCAGATCGCTGCTTAATACCTCGTGATTTTCC
>CAZFOI010000090.1:0-6622 GCA_964520605.1 uncultured Bacteroidales bacterium | reverse complement strand
GAGCCTATATTTTTAATAAAGGAAATACCCTGGTGGCCATTGGCAATACGGTAAATGTTTTACAGGACAATATCCCCAACCAGTTTATTGGCACCCTGAGCGAAGGATTGCGCATTGGCAACATCAGAAAACATATAAACACCCTTGAATCCCATCTTATAGGAGACCCCACATTCAGGTTCAGCCCTTATGGGTCCTTTGATCTGGATGCCTTCTTCGCGCTAAATGAAGACAATCCAGCGGCCTGGATGAATCTGCTTGACTCTGATAATCCCGATCTTATTGCATTTGCCTTGATGATGCTGGGAAAACTTTCCGGTGAAGGACATTCCGATTTGCTGCTAATGATGTTTGAGAATTCTCCCTGGTATACCGTACGTATGGAGTCTCTGCTGCAATTAAACCGTTTAAATGATCAGAACTACCACCAGGCGCTGAAATTGGCTGTCAGGGACAATTACGAACTTGTTAGAAGACTTGGCACGGCATGGATGGGGAAAAAAGGCCATGCTGAATACATTCCCCTGCTGGTTACCAACATACTGGAAGATCCATATTTTTTAAGAGCTTCTGTTTATAATGCAAACCTGGCCCTTACCATATTTGAGCCCAATGCTGTCATTGCAGAATTTGAGAAGCAGTTTGCGCTCCGACAGAGCATGATCAATCGGGATGCTGTAAAACAATCCATAATGACAAGCCTGAACAGCAACGCCAATCGTGTGACTGACTGGGTGTCGGGTATGCAAAACAGGGATTTGGAAGAAGACAGGCGGATTGATTTTATCCGCTTCATTCGCAACAGCAACTATCATCACCACACAGAGATATTCACCGGCATTGCCCAGGATAAAACCGAGAGCGAACGAATCAGGCTGGTCATGATAGAAGCTTTGGGTTGGTTTGTTCATTCAGTAAACAAGGATTCGATCATCAGAGCCTGCAGACAAATAGCAGGAGACACTGCCAATACCGAAACCATCCGCGCAGAAGCCCGAAAAACCCTGAGAAGACTGGGCGCATGATGCATTTTATCTGATTTTGATTACTTTTGCCTTTCACAAGCAAAACCGTCAAAAGATGCAAGCAATCCGTATCCTGCTGATCGGCCTTGTTGGCTGTATCATGCTTTCATGTTCAAATTCCAAAAACAACAAAGTGGACCTGATAATTTACAATGCGGTAATCTACACAGTAGACGAACAGTTCTCTACGGCCCAGGCAGCCGCCATCAAAGATGGCCTGTTTGTGGCAGTGGGCAGCAACGAGTCCATACTGGGCGCTTATAAAGCAAAAGAAAAAACAGACCTGGCAGGTGCTTTTGTTTACCCGGGGCTGATTGATCCCCATGCCCACTTTTATGGCTATGGAACCAGTCTGGCAAATGCAGACCTGTTCGGCAGCAGATCGATGGAGGAAGTCATCGAAAGACTGCAAGAGCATCACCGCACCCATCCTTCAGAATGGATCAGCGGCCGGGGTTGGGATCAGAATCTATGGCCGGCAGCCAGATTCCCCCATAAGTCCCAGCTCGATGCAATTTTCCCTGATGTCCCCGTATTGTTGATCAGAGTAGATGGTCATGCGGCCATTGCAAACTCAGAAGCCCTAAAAAGGGCAGGAATTAATGCAGGCACCACCGTAGAGGGCGGAGAAGTCATTACCGAGAACGGCGAGCCTACCGGAATTCTGATTGATAATGCCATTGGATTGGTCAGAAGCCTTATTCCCCCCCTGGACAGACAGGCACAAATTCAGGCCCTGCTTGAGGCACAAAAAAATTGTTATGCAGTCGGGCTTACTACGGTTTGTGATGCAGGTCTTGGCAAAAACACCCTGGGGCTGATTGATTCCCTGCAAAAATCCGGAGATTTGAGTATGCGGATTTATGCCATGCTCAATCCAACCGAGGAAGATTTTGAAGCCTATATGTATAAAGGCATTTACAAAACAGACTACCTGAACGTACGCTCAGTGAAGTTGTACGCGGATGGCGCTCTGGGTTCCAGAGGAGCAAAACTGCTCGAACCGTATTCAGATGATCCTGGAAATACGGGCATTTTGGTAGACTCTCCTCAGTTCATGGAAGAAATTGCAAAAAAAGCAATGGCCCATGGATATCAGGTAAACATCCATTGTATCGGAGATGCAGCCAATCGTTTGGTATTGTCAATTTACGGAAATCTCCTTAAGGGGGAAAATGACCTGAGATGGAGAATCGAACATGCGCAGATTATCCACCCGGATGATTTTGATCTTTTTGGTACTTATTCCATAGTTCCATCCATACAGGCATTGCATGCCACTTCAGATATGCTTTGGGCCATTGACCGCATAGGCCCTGAACGCCTTAAAGGGGCTTATGCCTACCACCAGCTGCTCAACCAGCTGGGCTGGCTACCCAACGGAAGCGATTTCCCTGTTGAACCAATTAATCCCCTGTATGGATTTCATGCAGCTGTTTCGCGTAAAAACGCAGATGGGGTTCCGGCAGGTGGTTTTCAAATGGAGAACGCGCTTTCCAGAGAGCAGGCCCTGAGGGCAATGACCATATGGGCCGCAAAGTCGCAATTCGAAGAACACGAAAAGGGAAGTATTGAAGCAGGGAAATTTGCAGATTTTGTTGTAACATCTCAGGATCTTATGCAAATGCCCATTGATGAGGTGCCCCTTTTGCCGATAGAACAAACCTATTCGGGAGGCAGGCTGGTTTACCAGAGATAAACACCCAAAATGGGATTTTAGGGGTCAATTTGATTCGATTTTTTTTTATTTCGAAATAATTATTGTATTTTTGCAGTCCTAAAAAAGAAAACAAAACCGAGAAAATACGCAAAGCATGTATTTAACGCCTGAAATCAAGAAGGATATTTTCAGCCAGTATGGTGGCACCGAAACCAATACCGGCTCGGCCGAGAGCCAGATTGCACTCTTTACCCACCGCATCAAGCATCTGACGGAACATCTTAAGGGAAACAAAAAGGACAAGGGCACACAGCGCTCATTGATACGCCTTGTGGGAAAAAGAAGGCGGTTACTCGACTACCTGAAAAGAACGGAAATTGAGAGATACAGGGAGATTATCAAGAAACTCAACCTAAGGAAGTAATCCCCATAAAAAACAGGCAATTGGTTTCTAATTGCCTGTTTTTTTTTATATTCGTTTCCTTTTAATCAGACCGGCATATACGCATTGTGTAAGAAGATTTTTAAAGAAAAACAAAAGAAAGAAGATGAACATTGGAATTCAGAAGAAAATTGATTTAGGTGATGGAAGGACCATCACCATGGAAACCGGAAAATTGGCCAAGCAGGCTGATGGCTCCGTTGTGGTTAGTATGGGCCAGACCATGTTGCTTGCAACCGTAGTGGCCAGAAAAGACGTTGCCGAAGGGCAGTCCTTTTTACCATTGTCTGTTGATTATCAAGAAAAATATGCGGCTGCAGGCCGTTTCCCGGGCGGATTCTTTAAAAGAGAAGCACGCCCGTCAGAACATGAAATACTTATCTCGCGTCTGGTAGACAGGGCCCTCAGACCCATGTTCCCTGACAATTACAAGGCCGAGACACAGGTCTTGATATCACTGATTTCTGCAGAAAAAAACATTTTGCCTGATGCCCTGGCCGGATTGGCTGCCTCAGCCGCCATATGTGTATCCGACATACCTTTTAACGGGCCCATTTCCGAAGTAAGGGTTGCCAGGATTAATGGTCAGTTTAAGATAAATCCCGGGCATCAGGAAATGGCAGATGCCGATATTGAAATCATGGTAGCCGGAACCATTGACAACATTGTGATGGTTGAAGGCGAAATGAAGGAAGTAAGTGAAAAAGACATGCTGGATGCCATCAAGCTGGCCCATGAAGTGATTAAGGTTCAATGCAATGCCCAGCTGGAACTTGCCGCAATGGTAGAAAAAGCCAAGACCAAAAGGGAATATCCTGAAGCACCCGGAGACCCTGAACTGCTGGCAAGCATGAAATCAGCCCTGTTTAACAAACTGTATGATGTCGCACGCAGCGGCAACGCAGACAAGCATGGCCGTAAGGCAGCCTTTGAAGAAATCAAAACAAGCTTTGTTGCGGGTTTGTCTGAAGAGATTCTGGCAGAAAAAGCAGGCCTTATCGATGCCTATTATTACGACCTTCAGAAAGAAGCTGTAAGGGAAGCCATCCTGAAAGAAGGCATTCGCCTTGACGGAAGAAAAACCAATGAAATCCGTCCGATATGGTCAGAGGTGGATTATTTACCTGCTGCACATGGTTCTGCTGTATTTACCAGAGGAGAAACCCAGTCACTCACCACAGTGACCCTTGGTACAAAACTCGACGAGCAAACCATAGACGGAGCCGTTTTAGAAGGAAAACAAAAATTCCTGCTGCATTATAATTTCCCGCCATTCTCAACCGGGGAAGTAAAAATGGCCCGATTCACTTCCCGTCGGGAAATAGGACATGGGAACCTGGCACTTCGCGCCCTCAAGCCTGTGATTCCGAATGGAAATGACAACCCCTATACCATTAGAGTGGTATCTGATATTCTGGAGTCTAACGGATCTTCATCCATGGCTACGGTTTGTGCAGGTACTCTGGCCCTATTGGATGCCGGTGTCAAAATCACCAGGCCGGTAAGTGGTATTGCCATGGGCCTGATTGCCGATCCGGCATCAGGACGATATGCCGTGCTTTCCGACATTCTTGGAGACGAGGACCACCTGGGCGATATGGATTTTAAAGTCACAGGAACACGTCAGGGGATTACAGCCTGCCAGATGGACATAAAAATTGAGGGCCTTAGTTATGAAGTGCTTGAAGAAGCGCTTGAGCAGGCCCGTGAAGGACGTCTGCATATTCTTGGTGAGATGGAAAAAACCATTTCTGTGCCCAGGGAAGACTACAAACCCCACGTCCCAAGAATTGTCAAGATGACTGTTCCAAAAGAGTTTATCGGTGCCATTATCGGCCCCGGTGGAAAAGTTATCCAGGAGATGCAGAAAGAAAGCGGCAGCACCATCGTGATTGAAGAGATCGGTGATTATGGTGTTGTAGATATTGTTTCCGAGAATAAGGATTCTATTGACTTCGTAATCAAGCGAATCAAGGGAATTATTGCTGTACCGGAAATCGGACTGGTATATACCGGAAAAATCAAAAGCATTGTTGCTTTTGGTATGTTCATAGAGATATTGCCCGGCAAGGAAGGGCTGCTCCATATAAGTGAAATTGAATGGAGAAGGCTTGAAACGGTAGAGGACGCAGGTCTTAAGGTTGGAGACGAGATCGACGTCAAACTACTTGATATTGATAAGAAAACGGGCAAACTGAAGCTTTCCCGCAAGGTTCTGCTTCCGCGAGAACAGCAGAATAATCGCCAATAGGCAGATTACAGCCTGATTGGTTACGGGGGGTTTTCTGCACTTAGGATTTGTTAACCTGAAACACACATCAGGATGAGGCAGCTGAAAATTTCCAAGCAAGTTACCAATCGAGACACGGCATCTCTTGACAAGTATCTTCAGGAGATCGCCAGGGTGGGATTGATTTCCGCCGAGGAAGAAGTAATCCTTGCGCAGAGGATCAAACAGGGAGACAAAGAAGCCCTGGAGAAACTTACAAAAGCAAACCTGCGATTTGTTGTTTCTGTTTCCAAACAATATCAGAATCAGGGATTGAGCCTTCCTGATCTGATCAATGAAGGCAACCTGGGTCTCATCAAAGCGGCACAGCGTTTTGATGAGACCCGTGGTTTTAAATTCATCTCTTATGCCGTTTGGTGGATCAGACAGTCTATCCTTCAGGCCCTGGCTGAACAATCACGTATTGTAAGGCTCCCTTTGAATAAAATTGGTACCATCAACAAGATCAACAAGGCATTCAGCCAGCTGGAGCAGGAATTGGAGCGGGAGCCGAATGCTCAGGAGATTGCCGATTTGCTAGGACTGCCGGTAGAAGAGGTAAAAGAATCCCTGAAAAACTCGAGCAGGCATATTTCCATGGATGCGCCCCTGATCCAGGGAGAGGAATCCGACATGTATGAGGTTCTTGGCAATGACGAAGCTGATATGCCGGAATCCAACCTTTTGAGAGATTCTCTGAAAAGCGAAATTGAGCGAACCATCTCCACGCTTAGCGAGCGTGAAGCAGAAGTAATTCGATACTACTTCGGATTGAATGGCTTACAGCCACATACGCTGGAAGAAATTGGGGAGAAACTTGATCTTACACGCGAAAGGGCACGTCAGATCAAAGAAAAAGCGCTCAGAAGACTCAAACACATGTCAAGATCCAAAAACCTTAAGAATTACCTGGGATGAAAGATACAACTGCCATGATTGCCCCCTCTTTGCTTGCTGCCGACTTTTTGCATCTGGCTGATGAGGTAGAAATGGTAAACCGTTCAGCTGCCGGCATGTTTCATGTTGACGTTATGGATGGGCATTTTGTCCCCAACATTTCATTCGGGTTTTCCATTATTAAGCAAATACATTCCATTGCCCGAAAACCCCTGGATGTTCATCTTATGATACATGAACCCGAGAGATACCTGGAGGCATTCAAAGATGCCGGCGCAAGCATTTTCAGTGTTCATTATGAAACCTGCCCCCATCTGCACAGCACCATT
>CAZFOI010000089.1:0-6622 GCA_964520605.1 uncultured Bacteroidales bacterium | reverse complement strand
TTACCTTAAGGGGGAATGCCGCCATGCAGACCTGGACAGGTTTCCCCACCACTGCTGCAGGGCCTTTTGCCATCCCCGACGGCACCGGTAGCGAAATCTCAATTCCTCTTCAGTTCAATGTGTTTGAACCGGATGCGGCAATTGTTTCCGCTGCAGACCTCGACAGAATATGCCTGAATCTTTCCCATATGGATTACGGGCATCTGAAGATTGAGCTGGAGTGCCCAACCGGAACAAGGGTGATGCTGAAAGATTACAGTGCAGGCGGAGCCAATCTGGGAGAGCCGGTTGTATGGGATCCTGCAGTTGCCGGCAGGGGATATGATTATTGTTTTAACAATCAGGCGCAATTTGGAAATATGGCTGCTACAGCCCATCAGTTTCATGCCTATACGGATGTTTTGGGGAATTATTATTTCAACGCTTCGTATTTGCCACAAGGTTCCTATACGCCTGACGAAACCTTGGATAAACTGGCAGGATGTCCACTCAATGGCACATGGACCCTTCATGTTAAAGACAATCAGGCTGGCGATCACGGACATTTGTTGTCCTGGAGTTTGTTTTTTGACGAAGCATTCTACCCTGACTCCTTGATTTTCACACCTTTTATTGCCAGCCAACGCTGGTTACGCGGCAATACGGCCATGCCCCCTGTTCCCGGAAATCCCGGTAATATTGTAAACACCAGCCTCCAGCAAGCCGGCTTGCAGGAGTATCGATTTGAGGTTACGGATAACTTTGGTTGTGCATTCGATACAACGCTGATGGTTAGGGCGCTTCCACTGCCTGAGGCAGAAATTCTTTCTCAGCTGGAGCTCCCGGTATGCGAGGGAGACTCCAGCCTGTTTACTGTTCTGCCCCGGGGTAGCGGGCTTGATTTGGTCTACCAGTGGCTGGTTAACGGAAATGAAATGCCTGGCCGCACCAATGATACCATAATGGTGAAGGAAGCGGCTACCTATGGGGTTCTGGTTACCAACACCACCACCGGCTGCCGGGATCAGTTCAGTCTGGAGTTTACGGAAAGAAATTGCGATTTGGTAATTCCCAATGTGTTTACTCCCAATGGAGATGGCATAAATGATTTATTCGAGATTGTGAACCTGGAGCATTACCCCATGGCAGAAATAGTGATTCATAACCGCTGGGGAAAGAAGGTGTTTGAGCATTCAGACTATTATATGAACTGGTGGGACGGGCGCAACCAACCTGACGGGGTTTACTATTATGTGCTCAGGTATGCACGGGAAGACGGCAAAATCCGTTTTGCACATGGTGCGGTAACCATAATCCGGTGATTTTTTTCCCCAATGTTTTTGGAATTTACCCGATTGCATTAATTTTGACCCCTTTATGTTAAAAGTAAAATAATTTCATACATCAAAGCTTTATCATGAATCAAACAGTTACCCAGAAACCTGGTCTGATGCAACGCATCCTGAACAGAATTGAAGTGGTCGGGAACAAATTGCCCCAGCCCGTTACCTTATTCGCCATTCTGATCGGATTGGTGCTTATTCTTTCCTGGATTTTCGGGACACTTGGTCTGAGTGCCGAGCATCCCTCTCCGGATATTAAAGAGCCGATTCGTGCAGTGAACCTGCTTAACGGAGAGGGCATCCAGCGAATTTTTACAAATATGGTAAACACCTTTGCCAAATTCCCCCCTCTGGGTCTTGTACTCGTGGTGATGCTTGGTATTGGCGTGGCTGAGCGCAGCGGACTGATTTCTGTTGCCCTGAGGGTGTTTGTTTCCAAGGTTCCCAAATCATTGATTACTTTTTCAATAGTGATTGCCGGTATGATCAGCTCGGTAGCTGCAGATGCAGGCTATGTGGTGCTTATTCCACTGGGGGCAGCCATTTTCAAGGGTATGGGAAGACATCCCCTGGCAGGTCTTGCCGCTGCATTTGCCGGTGTATCCGGAGGATTCGGCGCCAACTTCCTGCCTACCGGTCTTGACCCCATGATGGCCGCCTTTACCCAAAGTGCGGCAGCCATTATGGATCCGTCCTATACGGTGAACCCCCTGTCCAATTATTTTCTTATGGCCGCATCTGTGCCAATCATTGGTCTGGCCGGCACCTGGGTAACCGAAAAGGTAGTTGTTCCAAGACTGGGCGAATATCATGGGGAAGATGACGAATCATTTACCAACACTTTTTCCCCTGCAGAAAAAAAAGGCCTTCTCTGGGCGGGTATTTCTATTTTGGTGATGCTGGTATTGATTGCCCTGACCATTATCCCCTCCAATGGCATTCTCAGAAGTGCTGATGGCGGCCTGAACCCTTTTTACAATTCCATCGTGCCATTGATGTTCATACTGTTCTTTGTTTCCGGACTTATTTACGGGATTATTGCCAAAACCATCAAAGGAGACAAGGACGTAAGCAAAATGACCGCTGAATCAATGGGGACCATGGGCGGGTATATCGTGCTTGCTTTTGTGGCAGCCCATCTGGTTGAGTTTTTTATCTGGTCTAACCTGGGATCCATTCTGGCCATATCCGGAGCTGGAGCCCTTGAGAAGATAGGCTTTGTTGGGATTCCCCTTCTGGTTGCCTTCATTCTGGTTTCTTCTCTGATAAACCTGATCATTGGTAGCGCTTCGGCAAAATGGGCCATATTGGCGCCTGTTTTTGTGCCCATGCTCATGCTTATGGGGTACTCTCCCGAAACCACCATGGCCGCCTATCGAATTGGTGATTCTTATTCCAACATCCTTACGCCCCTGCTTCCTTATTTTCCCCTGGTGATTGTTTTTGCACAGAAGTATGTTAAAAGCATTGGCATAGGTACCATTATCTCGGTCATGCTACCCTATACCATCGCCTTTATGCTGGTGAGGATTCCCATGTTTGTGGCCTGGATACTTCTGAATCTGCCCCTTGGTATTGAAGGTCCGATTTATTACGCACCCTGATATTATCATTCATGCTTCACCAGGAGATTGACAAGGAACATGCGCGCATTCAGGAGCTTTTGGAAGAAGGAAAGCTCGTTCCTGCCATCCGCATGCTCCGCAACCTGGTGAAGCGTACCCACAGGGAGTTTCTTCATGGCAATCTGGATCAATTGCTCGAAACCTATCAGCAGTTGATGAAATACTCTTTTCAGGCAGTCAAAGACCCCGAAAGTGAAAGGGTTTACCAATACCTGGTCAGAAGCCTTTATGAACTTCTCGACGAGCTCAGGGAACTGCTGCTTCACCAGGTATCTCCCTCAAACACCTATGAGAAGAAGCGGGTTTTGCTGCGGCAATTGCAAAAAGACAGAAGCGAGGCAGGCCAGATACTCGAAAGTCTTACCTTCGACGACACCCTTGCCGGCATTCTCAGGGAAGTACGTGTGGCCGATACGGGATTGTTCTCCCGTCAGGAAGCCCTGATCCGCCTGTTCAATATAATCTGGCTGTCGGATAAATATACAGATGCTGAAATATCCCTTCTTGAATCCGTTTGCGACTCAGATATTGTGCCATGGCACGACAAGGCGCTGGTAGTAAGTGCGCTTACATTGAGTCTTCTGCGCTATTTTGACGCGGGAAAGTTCATCATACTGTTCCGGTTTATCCGAATGCAGGAGGTTATGGTTTGGGAGCGAGCCCTGATAGGGGTTGTTTTGGGTTTTCTTGCCTATAACCGTCGAATCATGCTGTATCCGCAGATTATCAAAGAAGTGGAGATCTTAAAGGAATTTCCCGACATTGAAAAGCATCTGGAAGCCATATTGATTCAGTTCACCAGATCCAAGGCTACAGACTCAGTAAGCCGCAAATGGGAAAAGGAAGTATTGCCTGAAATATTGAAGATGCGTCCACGGCTGGAAGACAAACTCGACCTGGACAATGTTTTGGGCGACACCGGGGATCAGGGCAAAAACCCCGATTGGGAAACCGTGTTTCACGAAATGCCTGGCTTGCTCGACAAATTACAGGAGTTTACTGAAATGCAAATGGAGGGGATGGACGTTTTTCTTAGCGCATTCTCTTCTCTGAAAAGTTTTCCGTTTTTTTCGGAAATAAGCAACTGGCTGGTTCCTTTTTATGCAGAGAACCCTGCCGTTTCGGCCATTGGTAGCAGTAGCAGCGGGGAATACAATCTGGCCCCCCTGGTCAGAAAGCTCGAAGAGACCCATTATATGTGCAATTCAGACAAATATTCCTTCTGTCTTAACCTGGCACTGGTTCCGGAGCAGCAAAAAATTATGATGATGAATATGCTGAATGCAGAAATGGACAGCATGGCGGGAATCAGGGAGGATGACACCCTGATTAACCCACTGCTGAGATCAGGCAGCATATTCACACAGTATTTTCAGGATCTTTACCGTTTCTTCAAATTGCATCCATGGCGATCTGAGTTTTCTGATGTTTTTGGCCTGCCACAGGATTTACATGAAACCTTTATGGTTCAATCCCTGATTGAAGATCCGGCTACCATTCGCAACATTGCAGAATTATACTTTGAGAAGCATTTTTATGTTGATGCCCTTAATGTTTTTCTGAGCATATTGGAAAAAGACCATTCCAATGTAGAGTTGTTTGAAAAAATCGCTTTTTGCTATGAAAAAACAGCCCGGTATGAACAAGCCCTGGATTATTACCAGAAGGCTGACCTTATAGATTCTGACAGACTGTGGATAATTCGCAAGCTAGCCTACTGTGCCAAAATGCTCAACCAGTGGGATAATGTGTTGCACTATCTTAAACAGGCAGAAAAGCTGGATCCTGATGATCTGACCGTGCAGGCAGGTCTTGGACAGTCTCTTATCCACCTGCAGCGCCATGAAGAGGCCCTGAGCCATTACTTCAAAGTTGAGGTTTTGTCTCCTGAAAACCAGCGCATACGCAGGCCATTGGCATGGTGCCTGTTTCTTACGGGCAAGCTGGATTCCGCCCGGGACTATCTTGAGCGTCTTTTGGCTGATGAACCAGACAACAAGCACGACCTGATGAACCATGGCCATGTTTGTTTTTGTATGGGCCATGCTGATAAAGCCCTGGCCTCCTATGCCGGAAGCCTTAAGGCCTGGGGAGACACATCGGCTTTTTCACTCTCTTTCCAGGAAGATGCCAGGCATCTGATCGCATGCGGGGTGACAGAAAGAGACATTAAGTTGATGCTCGACTACGTTTTGCTTCACGCCGAAGGCATTTGATTGTTTTCCCCATTTTTTTTATTCACACGCGCAGCGTTCCTGTTATCGAATTCGTCTAATAGGTACAAAACGCGTTCTTTGCATTGCTGCAGAATACATTTCCGGGGTCAGTCCTGCTTTCTCCTTTTTCATGACCCTCAATGTTTTCCAGGTTATGTATTCGTTTCAGGGGTACGGTAATGGCCGCTCGCTGCTTTATTTCAAAAACAGGGGAATCCCATGCCAGAGAAAAAAATTCAACATGGACTGCTTTCGCGGCCATTCCCCTGAAACAGTCTTCGGGTGGGTTTCTGCAATCGATCAGATTGTTTATCTTTGCTTCTGGTTAAAAATACCCAATTGTTGGAATCCCTCGAGAACATAATCAGGGGTTGTCTTAAAGGCAACAAGGCAGACCAGTATCGGTTGTATACCACGTTTTCATCAAGAATGTACGGGGTATGTCTGCGATACGCTGCCAGCTATGATGAGGCCCAGGATATTCTGCAGGAAGGTTTTATCAAGGTATTTGAGAAACTGTCAACCCTGAAGGATCATGCCAGCCTGGAAGGCTGGATGAAACGCATTATGGTAAATACAGCCATTGGCAAATACAGGGAAAAGATTCACCATTTGTCTGTTCAGGACATTTCAGAAAACGGAGTTTTTTCTGAAGACAATATGGGCCCTTCGCAGTTGGGAATAAAAGACCTGCTGGCCTTGATACAACGCCTTCCGGATCAGTACAGGCTGGTATTCAACCTTCACACCATGGAAGGAATGAATCATAAAGAAATCGGAGAGGTATTGGGGATCAATGAATCCACTTCCAGATCCAATTTATCCAGGGCGCGTTTGTTGTTACAGG
Organism: uncultured Bacteroidales bacterium; assembly: GCA_964520605.1. Taxonomy (GTDB): domain Bacteria; phylum Bacteroidota; class Bacteroidia; order Bacteroidales; family UBA7960; genus CAZFOI01. Next base: position 612 of record CAZFOI010000089.1, on the reverse strand, counting down.
AGATGATTAAAAAAGAGACAGAGATTACAGACAAAGCTGTTTGATCACACAGGAAAGAATGAAAGAGTATAGTCGTTTAGAAAATGAAATGCGGGAATTGTTCAGCGGCTTTGAGCCCGAACCGCCATCCCATGTTTGGGATACGGTAGAACAGTCCATTTCTCCTGTGCGCCGTCATGCATTTCTGCCTGTGTTCTCCAGGGTTGCTGCAGCTGTTGTTTTTCTAACCATAGCAGGTTTCTCATACTGGTTTCTGAGCAGTGACAGGCAGGCTCAGCCACAGTTTGCAGGAGTGTCAGAATCCCAGACATCCTCACAGGAGACATCAGCTTCGTTGGATGGTCATTCAGCAATCCAAAATGAACCTGCCGGCAACCAGACCCATACATTGGTTTCTAATTCCGTAAGCCTTCACGGCATTTTGCCCGCCCGAATTGAAACAACGCCTTCGCCTTCAGTTGAAAGGGCCATCCCTGACTTGTTGAAATCCCTGCTTCCACAAGGTCTGGCTGTTTCTTCCAGCCGGCTTTTGGCTTACGATGCAGCATCTTTTTCTCTATCCGGACAGGTTTTGGCTGAGCAAACGTCTGCTACCAGAAATTCTTCAGGGAC
>CAZFOI010000088.1:0-6675 GCA_964520605.1 uncultured Bacteroidales bacterium | reverse complement strand
TATATACCCTTTCGGGTATATTTTGTTGTTTAATCATTGAAGTATACCCAAAGGGGTATAATATAATATGCTGCCTGAAAGTAGTTTATAAATGTATCATGGTTCTTCATGGGCACTGCATTTAAGTACAATTCCTGCTGTTATCAATACTTTCCGTATTTGGATTGCAAAAACTCTATGGTAGTGCCCATGATTGTTTTCAGGGTGTTCTGGTTGATGTCAGAAAGCTTTTTTACATAAATACAAGCTTGTCCCATCTTAAATTTACCCAGGTCTTTAAGCAGGTATTCGTGTTCTGGCATTCCGGTGTAAACATATAGAGAGATTGCTGCTTTCCTGGGTGAAAAGCCTACAAGCGGCCAATCGCCTTCCTGTCGGCTTCTTTCGGATTTATAGTGATAGGATCCGAATCCGATGATTGAATTACCCCACATCTTGGGCTCAAAGCCGGTATATTCCTGCATCAACTTAAGTAATTCCAAACTGTCCTGGCGCTTTTGCTCTGTATTGGCAAATGAATTGATGAATGCTATGACGTCCTGGTTGGTTTGTTTGGTTTTTAGTTCTGCCATAATGTGAGAGAATTAGGGTTTTTGTTTCCAGATTTTGTCGGAATAGTTCAGGTACATCGGCAAAGCAGCTGAGCCATACCAATTGAAGATTTCAGCATCGAGCAAACCTTCTGCAACAGCCGGATCGGTTTGGAGCATTTGCCTGGCTTCCTCTATGGATGCAGCGTTAAGAATAAAAATGCCTCGATAATTCTGATCGTTGCGGCCAAGTGGCCCGGCCACCACAAGCCTGCCGTCTTCTGCCATCCGATTGATGTTGTCTAAATGTCCCCGGAAGCAGTCATTTATGAATTGGGTATCGGTTGTGGTATTGGGCCCTGTTTTCAGAATCACGAGCATATAGCCTTTCATGCCGTAATTGTCTGCTCCCAGCTTTTCAGCGAGGCGGGCATCATAATCGGGGTTGGCAATGGTGGTATCTTTAACAGCCAAATCAGTCAAATCATGATTCATGATATAGGAAAATCCCTTTTCTCCGCTTTCTGAAACCTCAGAGTCCATTTTCCAGGTACCCTGCAAAAAGTAAGGAATTTGGGCTTGTGCTTTGGCTAAGGACAGAATAAACACTATTAGAAATACTGATAGGGTTCTCATTGGATTGGAATATTTGGTTTGGGTTTTGTTAAACAAAACCAGGTTTCGTTGATTTATACTCTGAGCATTCCACGGAACCCCCTGACAGCATAGTATGACTGGGCTCCGTTGTGATAGACAAATACCTTTCCGTAGCGAAAGTCACCAAAGAGTGCACCACCTTTTTCTCGTATTTCCAGGGGTGTTGAAAGCCAGCTGGATGTTTTTGTGTCAAATGGGCCGTACTGCTGCAGGTAACGATATTGGTCTTCGGTAAGCAATTCAATTCCCATCTCTTTGGACATTTCCATGGCGTTTTTCAATGGAGGATGATCCTTGCGTGAGAGTTGTCCTTCAAGGTCGTAACAAACACTTCTGCGGCCCTTGGGACTTTCTTTGGAGCAGTCTGTAAAAACAATTTCGCCAGTGTCATCAATCCAGTCCACCACATCAGGCTCGCCGCCGGTTTCTTCCATGAGTTTTAGCGAAACCAGCTTTTCAGGTTTGGTTTGAAGTTTTTCCAGCACATTCTCCCACAAATACCCTTTGTGGCGGTGCATGTTTTTTTCAAACCGGTTTTGAAGGATTTTTATAATAGATCGGATCTCTGCTTCGTATAGATCAGGACTGTTTTCAGTTTCTGTCATGGATTTAAATATTGGGCAAACCTGCTTGTATTTTGGTGGTAATGAAGTTAATAAAAATCCACACTAAGTTTTCGGCGGTTTTATTATTTTCGCATGCTGGTAAGTTGTATAATAAAAACTCTCAAAATAAATGCGTTCTGTTTATATTATCTGGCAACTGAACATTTTTTTATGAGTATTTGTTGGTTGGTAAGTAAGCCCGAAAAGTGCTGATATTGGGCGGTGGTTAATGCTTGCACTGTTTTCTCAAAGCGTATTCTATGGATATATTTTTTACGATTGTCATAGTCTTCCTTCTGCTTAACATTGGCCTGGGCCTGTATAGGGTATGGCGCGGACCAACGGTTGCAGACCGCCTGATTACCACCCAGCTGTTTGGTACTACCGGAGTGGCTATACTATTGGTCATGGCAGGTTATTTGAAGGAGCTTACCCTGCTTAATGTTGCCATTACCTTTAATGTGCTGGCGATTTTACTGGTAGTATGCCTGGTTCAGGTTTGGAAAATAAAAAAGAAGGACAGCAAATGACGATATACGAAATAATTACCATAATTCTCCTGGTGGTGGGCTGTTTTTTCTTCCTGGCAGGAACCCTGGGTGTGCTTCGTTTTCCTGATTTGTTTTCCCGGCTTCATGCCCTTACCAAAGCAGACAATCTGGGGCTGGGCTTTATTGCTGCAGGTATGGCCCTGCATATCGCATCCCCATGGGCAGCACTCAAGATTTTCTTTATCTGGCTCTTCACCTTGTTGGCCAGTTCCACTTCATGTTACCTTATTGCCCGTTTTCAAAGGGAAGAGTCCCCTTCATCAAAAGAAAAGAATAGCCCATGAGTGTTATAATCGACATTTTATTGCTTGTTCTTATCATCTATCTTGCGATCCAAAGTCTGCTGGCTCCCAGACTTGCCCAGAGCGTCTTTTTGTTTTTTGCCTTTGGACTGGCATTGGCACTAGCCTGGATTCGGCTTGGGGCTGTTGATGTTGCCATAGCCGAAGCGGCCATTGCATCGGGTTTTCTTGGAGTACTGCTCATTGATGCTTTGCGGGATTTTTCTCCTGATGCCAAGCCGGATCATTCAACCATTCGGCCCCCTTCGCCCTTGCGGCCCAGGCTGGCCCTTGGGTTGGGTTTGGGGCTTTTTTTATTTATTTCGTTTGATGCTGTCTGGCAGATCCCCGACGGAGGAGGGCTGACTGCCGCCAGCGAGGCATTGCTTCCCGAGTCGGGGGTTGAGCATCCTGTGACTGCGGTATTGCTGAATTTTCGTGGTTATGACACATGGTTGGAAATCGGCGTAATTCTCATGGGGCTTCTGGCCATTTTTGCAGCCGGAGGAATCGAGATCTTTCGCAAACCCAGACTTGCCGTAAAGGACCCTTTGCTCAGGCAGGTAATACTGTTTTTTACGCCGGTATTGTTGTTGTTTGGTTCTTTCCTTCTCTATTTTGGAAAGTCCGGTCCCGGTGGGGCTTTTCAGGCAGCCGTGGTTTGGGGAGCAACCGGGATTCTGCTTCATCTTGGTGGTTGGCCGGTTATCGCCGGTATGCCTAGTTGGCTGCGTCAAATTATCCTGACTGTGGGGCTTGGGTTTTTCCTGGTTTTGGGATTTCTCTTCATTGCTTCCGGGGATGCTTTTTTGCAGTATCCTGCTGCCTATGCCGGAGTCCTGATACTGCTGGTCGAAACCCTTGCAGCGGTTAGCATCGCTGCTGCCCTTACGGCAATATTTGCCTATTTCAATCAAATGAAAGATGAACCGGATGAAATCGAAAATATTTCTTAATCAGCAAGTATGGAAACCTATCAAATATACATATTGGCTTCCGCTGTTCTTTTTGTCATAGGACTGGCCGGAGTTTTTGCTGCCAGGCATTTCTTAAAGAAGATTATTGCCACCAATATAATTGGGGGAGGGGTCTTTTTGTGTTTTGTAAGTTTTGCTGAGCGCGATGCCATCGCTTTTGCTGATCCCGTTCCCCACGCAATGGTGATTACCGGAATTGTGGTCGCAGTAAGTTCCGCGGCATTCGCACTGGCCCTGGCCCGCCGAATTAACCAACTTACCGGAGAAGAATCTTTTCCAAACGACAAATGATACATCTACCTTCATCCAATTTTCCGGCCTTTTTGGTAGGATTGCCCATGTTGCTGGCAACACTGAGCCTGTTTTTCCATTCCAGGGGAAGGGCTATGGTAGGGCTGATGGGAAGCGTGATTACGGCAGGATTGTCGATAATTGCGCTTATCGAAGTGATTAAAAAGGGAACGATTATCCATATTTTGGGTGGATGGGAACCACCCTTGGGAATCCTTTTGCGCATGGACCCTTTGGCAGCGGTGTTTATTGGCATGACAGCAGCTGTCGGGCTGTTCATCAGCCTGTATTCCTGGTGGTATTTTCGTGCCCAGGCATCCGCCTCCGGCGGATTCCCCCTTTTCTGGCCTTTGTGGCTCTTTTTGTGGGCAGGATTAAACGGACTCTTTCTTTCAAACGACCTGTTTAACCTGTTTGTTACCATCGAGGTTATAGGAATCTGTGCAGTAGCCCTGGCGGTACTGTCTGGAAAAATTACGGCTCTTTTAGCCGGATTACGCTATCTTTTGGCTGCAATCGTTGGCTCCATGGCCTATCTGTTTGGGGTTGCCCTTATTTATGGAAGTACGGGAACACTGGATATTACGCTGCTTGGTCAGGTATTGGAACCCGGCAAAACCACAAGTTTTGCCCTGCTGGTCATCACCCTGGGGCTCTTGATCAAGACAGCCAGTTTCCCTTTCCATTTTTGGCTACCTCCGGCACACTCATCTGCCCTTGCTCCTGTAAGTGCGCTGCTTTCGGCTCTGGTGGTAAAAGGCACATTTTACATCTTACTTCGTTTGTGGACTGAAGTGTTTGGAGTATCCCTCACCTTTGCTGCAGGGCAACTCATTGGAATCACCGGGGCCATTGCGGTTATCTGGGGTTCATGGCAGGCCATTATGCAAAGCAGTCTTAAACTGATTGTGGCCCATTCCAGTGTTGCCCAGCTTGGGTATTTGCTGATGATTTTCCCGCTCTTAATTCTGGCTCCCGGAGTGGCAACAGATTCTGCTGGCTGGCTTATCCCAACATGGACTGCCGGTATTTACCAGGTTATGGCACATGCCTTTGCCAAGGCTTCTTTATTCCTTTCTGCGGGTGTTATTATTATGGCTCATGGGCACGATCGTACAGAATCGCTCAGAGACCTTGTGGCACGCATGCCAATGACCGCCATGGCGATTGGCATAGCCGGAGTTAGTCTAATCGGGCTTCCCCCCAGCGGCGGTTTTGTTGCAAAGTGGATGCTATTAAAAGGAATCTTTCTGAGCGGTCAATGGTGGTGGGCTCCTGCCGTGCTCGCAGGTAGTCTGCTCACAGCCGGCTATGTGTTTATGATCCTAAGACTTGCTTTTGCCCCTGCTCGCGAATTGCAGCCATTCAGACCTGTTCCGAAAATACTGCAGGTATGTGCCTTGTTGCTTGCGCTGGGTTCTTTTCTAATTGTAATCCCGGCAGAAAACCTGATCCAGTTTCTGGCGAGCAGTGATGTTTTTGGCTCTGGTGTAGAATCAATAATGGAAGGAGGTGCCTATGGAAACAACTAGTTTGCTGCCCTTGTTTATCCTTATCAGCTCCCTGGTTCCCGGCATCCTGATCCTTATTTTAAGGGAACATCAATCTTCATTGAGAACTTTTCTGAACCTTTTTGGTGCTGTTGCAAAAGTGGCCCTCATTGCCTGGGTTTTTGCCGGTTATATGCGTGGTGAGGAGTATACCTTTGTTTTCGGTCTGGCCCCGGACCTTACATTTACCTTAAGGGTAGACAAACTGGGTTTGTTTTTTGCCGCCCTGTCTGCGGTTCTGTGGCTGGTTACCACATTATATGCCATTGGATATTTAGAGGGAGGACAGTACCGCAGACGTTTTTTTGCTTTTTTCAGCCTATGCGTTACTGCCAGTACTGGCATAGCGCTTGCGGGAAACGTGATCACCTTTTTTATTTTTTATGAGTTTCTTACCCTCTCCACCTATCCGCTGGTTGTTCACCGGGGTACCGATAAAGCCGTAAATGCTGGCAGAACTTACCTTTGGTATACCATCGGAGGGGGTACCGTATTGTTTTTGGGTGTCGTTGGGCTTTTTGTGATAGCCGGCCCAATATACTTTGGCCAGACTGAGATTATTTCAGGCCTTTATGCCGAAAAACCAACCCAATTGACCATATTGTTCTTCCTTATGCTGGCTGGGCTGGGAGTTAAAGCTGCACTTTTCCCTTTGCACAGCTGGTTGCCCATTTCGATGGTTGCCCCGGCCCCTGTCAGTGCCCTTTTGCATGCAGTTGCCGTTGTCAAAGCCGGAGCCTTTGGGATTGTACGCCTGGTATACGACGTTTATGGTATAGGGATAGCCGAGCAAATGAACCTGCTTACCCCTCTGGCTGTATTGGCAGCGTTTACCATAGTGTATGGTTCAGTCAGGGCCTTGTTTCAGGATGATTTTAAAAAAAGATTGGCCTACTCCACAGTAAGCCAGCTTTCCTATATTGCCCTTGGGGTAAGCATACCGGGAGTTCTTATCTCAACCGGAGCCATCGTTCACCTGGTACATCAGGGAATCATGAAAATTACCATGTTTTTTGCCGCCGGCAATATTGCCGAAACCTATGGTTATCATAAAATCAGTGAGCTTAACGGTATTGGCCGCCGCATGCCCCTGACCATGGGGGCTTTTACCATAGCCGTATTTGGAATGATAGGACTACCACCTGTGGCAGGTTTCGTAAGCAAATGGTATTTGGGACTTGGGGCAGTTGAAGCGGGGAGTTACTGGGTAATTTTTATTCTACTAACCAGCAG
>CAZFOI010000087.1:0-6772 GCA_964520605.1 uncultured Bacteroidales bacterium | reverse complement strand
TTTTCTTTCGCTAAAGAATCCCCTTTCTGAAAAATCAATGGTCAGGCCCTGTTCTTTTGCCAGTTGGCCCATGCCATCGTGCCATTTCCCTTTAATAATGCCCGTGAAAATATAGCTGAAGATGGCATTATCGGGGTTGTTAAACTTATCAATCCTGACATTGCAAATCTTTTGAGACATATACCGGGAACGAAGCGTGCCATACTTTTCCAACATCCAGGGGTTTTCGTGGCTGCGCAGCGTTTCCCTTAGCGCGCTTTTCTTCCAGAGAGCCGGTTGCAGGCTTATGCGGTACCCGGCAAACCGGTCCGTTATTTGAAGGTTCTCAATTCCGGCATCAGAAAAAGGCCCTGCCGAGGCAATGGTTGTAAGATGTATGCAATCGATGTTTTCCCTAACAAGGACTCCGGCAAAGTGCTCAATGAGCCCTGCTTTCACCTCTTTGGTAAGGAAATAGTCTTCCTGCATATACAAAATTGGTTTGTCTGGAATCAGATCAAGGGCCTGTTTAAGGCAGGCGCTCCACGATGCGGCTCCCGCCCGTCTGTGTAATCCGTTCCTGATGGAAACAATGTTAAGCCCGGGAAAGCTGAACTGTTTGGTTTCTGTGTTCAGATAAATGGTCTGGTCAAAGCCAGGCCAATGCTTTTTAAAAAGCGTAAAAAAAGGAACCCAGCAGTCCTCAAAACTGTCGGTTGTATTTACGAGCAGGGAAAAATTGCTTTTCATTGAAGCTTTAGTGCCCTCCCAGCCAGTTTTCCGGTGTATTCGCCCTGAAAAACTGCCGGGCTGCCATTCACAAACACATATTCCATGCCTGAGGCATATACTGCGGGCTCCTCGAAAGTGGCCAGGTCTATAACTTTTTCAGGGCGAAAGAGAATGATGTCTGCATAATACCCTTCCCTGACAAAACCCCTGTCGGCTAATTGCAGAATCGTGGCAGTAAGCCCGCTGGAACGATGTATCATCTCTGTCATGCTGAGGTAATTCTTTTCCAGCACATATTCCCTGATCTTGCGGGGGAAAGAACCAAATTTCCGCGGATGTCCGGAACCCCCGTCAGATCCGGTTACCACCCAGGGCTGCTGCATAAACCTCCGGATATCATCTTCGTGCATATTGAAAGATACCACCCCTATGCCAGGCGCCACTTTCAACACCATAATGGCCGCCTCAACCGGATCCAATCCTGAGTCCCTGGCTACGTCTTCCAAAGACCGGGCATGCCACCGGGCGTGTGTGGGAGAAGTAAACACCAGTGCATCCGCGCCTCCCCTGATGTGGATATTCTCCGCCATCTCAGCGCGAATTCCGGCAGCCAGACCCGGATCATCAAAACGGGCTATCATGGCCCGGTTGCCTCCATCCTCAGCCCATCTGGGAACCACTGCGGCCTTCAGGCTTGTTTTGGATGCCGGATAGGGATACTGATTGGCAGTTACCTGCAAACCCCGCCCCCTTGCCTCCTCTACCAGGGAGATTACCTCCTCAGAGGCTCCCCATACACCACGGCCCAGGGCCTTTATATGGGAAATATGAACCGGAATCCCGGCTTGCTCTCCGATCTCAATGGTCTCTTTAACCGAAGCCAGCAGGCCAATGCCATAGGACCCTTCGTCGCGCATATGGGTGTCATAAATGCCCCCGTAGGCCGCGGCTACCCCGGCAAGGGCGATCACTTCCGTTGTTGGGGCAAAGCTCCCGGGAGAATAAAACAATCCGGAAGACAACCCAAACGCACCCTCCTCCATGGCCCGAACAACCAAATCCTGCATGGCGGTCAGTTCATCAGCGGTGGCATGACGGTCTTCCGGGCCCATGACCATCCTGCGTACAGTTCCGTGCCCAACAAACAAACCCGCATTAACCCCTATGCCCTGGGCCGCCCAATGCTCAAGGGTTTCTCCTATCGGGTATGGGCCGCTGCCATCGTTCCCTTCAAACACCGTGGTTACCCCCTGCCAAAGCCAGGCCTGAAGGGAGCGGTCTGTGGTGCTGTTCAGATCTGCCAGCGCATGCGTGTGCGGATCGATAAATCCCGGAGCCAGGACCAGACCGGAGGCATCGATCCGATTGGACGCCGCCACCCGGGCATCGCCCTTTTTGCCCACATAAACAATGCGGTCCTGATGTATGGCAACATCCATGACCCGGGGCTCACTCATGGTTCCGTCATAAACCAGGGCACCCGTAATCAGATAATCGGCCTCGGTACGAGAGCAGGCACCCAACAGGGATGCAAAAGCCAGTAAGAATAAGGGCAGCAAATGTTTTTTCATCAGAAACTTTGTTTGGGGTTAAGCGCAGGATTAAAAAGCAAGACAGACCGAAACACCTGCGGCGTAAACTTCTCGAGCCGCATAAGGGTTTCCTGTGGGATGTGATCAGGGCCAAACGGAACCACCCTCACGTATTCCAGCATGTCTCCGGCGCGCCGGCCATATTTGTATTCGTAGGTAAATCGTCCGTTTGCAGTGGCATCAGATCCGCCAACAAAAGGATTGGGCACACTGATATAATAGCGGTCTGCTGACTCCCCGTTCGCACGCATCATTTCATGCGTGTGCAGCCAGTGGAAAAGCTCCCCGGCAAGGTGCTCAGCCGGATCCACTATGGCAATATCCTGATCCAGCAGGTGACGGTAAACATATTGCCCGTTACGCGAAAAATTGTAGAGCTCATCCAATATGGTGCGGATTTCTGCATCCAGATAAGGATAATGGGTACAGCCTAGTATCAATGCCTTCATTGGAAGGGCCCCGGGGTTTTGGCGCATTTGCTCCAGCAGGCTTACCAAATGGTAGCGCATATAGTTTTCCGGGTGGTTCAGTTGCATCAGGGGGCCGGCATCACTGCTTGCGGTAAGCAGGTTGTTTTCATTCAGGTTGAAGTTGTAAGCGTCCAGAAGGTCTGGGGATATCTGATATCCCAAGGGGTTCTCCGATCCCGGCCCCAGGCCCATGGAGGGGCCGCGATAAGCCGGCCGGGGCTGCTGTGCCTTACGGTCTATAAATTCCGGTTCCCCGTCAATGGCCTCGGCCATGCCGTGTCCTCCCTGGCTGAACACCATAAGCTTGCCGCTGCGGCCCGATGCTTCCCATATGCGGTGCAATGCGCTTTCATAACCGCCGGATTGAACCGTGCCCACCGTGGCAAGCACCCCCACAGAGCCTGAGTCTCCGGGTAAAAACGCCTCCAGCGCCCCCCTTACTCCGGCATCAATCACCCCGAATACCGGAACGTCCAAACCCGTATGCTCCATGAAAGACTCCAGGGCATCAAGGCCGAATGCCGTTGCCGTATTGCATGCGATTACCACGGCCTTTACCGGGGAGTCGGGACTTTCCGGCAGGGCGTTTTCTGCCCTGCTGTAATACTGTCCGCTAAGCAGAAAGTGAAGGTTTTTGAAGATGTGTTCTTCCAGCAGCGGGGTGTTTTCTTCTGAAGCATACAGACCATAGGGCATGTTTGCCTGATCGGCCAGGTATATGAACTGCTCCCCTGCCAGATCGGGGATGCCGTCGGGGCCGGATGCAAATGTCTGATTGCTATGGGCATCAAATGCCATAAGGGCCTCCAGTACCGTTAAGCCTCCTGTTCCGGAGTCGAACACCCCTACCGGCAATGCCTGGCACGGGCCCTGTCGCAAGGAAGGTTTCAGAAAGTAGGGGCTTTGGGGATTGTGCCACATATGCCAGGCAATGTCAGGCAGTCCGTCAGGCCAATCCCGGTCTCCGGCAGTGCCGGCTGTCCCTGTCACTGATGTCCGGGTATCGGCAGCCTGTTCCAAGACATGAGACAGCATGATCTGTTCCACGGCTTCCCGGATTTCCCGCATCAGTTCAGACTGCCGGGCATTGTTAAGGGCAATCACCGTAAGGTCCGCGTCGTGGTATTTTTTGATGTAGCTTAGGTTGGATGCCCAGCTTCCCGTATGGTAGCTTACCCTGCCGGCCAGAGAATCCAAAAGGTTGTGGTAGCCAAAACCATAGGTCATATCCAGACTGCCAACATCGGCAGGCGAAAACATCTTTTGCCTTGATGCGGGGCTGAGAACAGCATCTGTGTCAAGGATGTAATTCCACAGATAAAGGTCTTCCAGGCTCATGGAAAGCCGTCCCGGCCCCAGCCGGCCGCTCAAAAATGCAAGGTATTCCCGGCCGGGGATGCTTTCCGGGCGAACGTAACGGCCCTCATCTGCACTCCAGTGCCAGGAGGGAGCGTAGTTTTCCATTTCGTAAATGAGTGAGCGATTGTAAAAACCGCTGTGCTCAAACGGGAAGCGATCAAAGAGCCTGTCCTGCAAAAACACATCCAAAGGCATACCGGAAGCCTGGTGTACCACCTCGGCAAGCACCACATAGCCGGTATTTGAATACGCATATCGCTCCCCGGGAGCAAACACCGCATCCGGACGGTGTTCAATCAGATAGGCCATGATGTCTGCATTGGTAACGAAGCGATCATGTTTCCAGTTTTCAATAAACCATGGGGTGTAATCAGGCAATCCGGCCGTGTGGGTAACCAGGTGGATGATTTTTACCTCTTTGTAGGGAAATCCTTCGGGAAGGTAAGACGCTGCACAATCTTCGCTGCTCAACACTCCTTCCTGCTCCAGCAGGAGGATGGCTGCCGCCGTAAACTGCTTGGACAATGAGGCAATTTCCATGGAAGTACGCGGAGTAAACGCCCGTCCGGTTTCCATATTGGCCAATCCTGAACAATGCTGATAAAACACCCCTCCTTTGTAGACCACCCCAAGGGCGCCGTGAAAACCGCCACGGCCGGCTACCGCGGCAAACAGGCTGTCGAGTTTTTCCAGGCGCGGATCAGCCGGATTCCCCCTGCCATCGGGGTTGTTGGTGCCTGCATGGATAAGTGCCCGGCAGCGCTCACATCCGTTTGCCTCATCCGGGTTTGGCAGCATCAACAAGAAAAACAGTAACGGCAAAACAAACCACCTCTTCATGATGTTTGGTATTAGATGCTATAAGTCGCGCCCACAGGGCATACGGACAAATATATGCAATCCTGCCAATAAACCGGTGAAAGGTATTTATTTCTATCTTTGTCGATTGGTAGATTCCGGTTCTGAGTTTTGTTAATGAATCCCAGTTTTTATGAAAACCCGCACCTACAGACACAAAAGAAAAGGACGCGGTTCTATGGCGCTTTTGTTTGGCATTGCCGCTGCTTCTGTATTGGCCTTGTTGATTGTGTTATCGGGTATGGCCAGCACCGGAAGAGAGCCGGAAAATGAGCTTTATGAAGAAGTTGCGGAACCCCTGTTTACGGCCGAGGAACTTTCATGGTTCGACGATTCCTTTACCAGCTTTCTTCTGCAACAACGCTTTAACGGCACTGTCCTGGTGGCTCGCAAGGGAGAGGTAATCTATCAGAGGGCTTTCGGTTTTGCCAATTTTCAGAACAATACGCCCCTGACAACCGACACCCCTTTTCAGCTTGCCAGTATCTCCAAAACCTTTACTGCGGCGGCCATACTGATGCTGCATCACGACAGCATCATCCATATCGATAAGGCGGTTAAAACCTATATACCCGAGTTTCCCTACCCGCAAATGACGGTTCGTCATCTGCTGAATCACACTTCCGGCATTCAAAACTATATGTGGCTGGCAGAGCGCTACTGGAAACAACCATACCCCCCGTCCAACGAGGACATATTAAGGCTTTTTATCCGTTATCCCAGGCCTGTCGATTTTGCGGCCGGCACACGCTTTGCCTATTCGAATACCGGATATGCATTCCTTGCGCTGATAGTTGAACGGGTAAGCGGGATGACTTTTGCCCGCTTTATGCACGAGTATTTTTTCTTCCCCCTGGAAATGAACAATACATTTGTATTCGAACCCCGCAATCCCCAGCTTGCCAGAGAAGACCGGGCATTTGGATTCAGACCGGTATCCCGGGGTTTTGCCCTGATTCCTGACGTGGTGCATGATGGGGTCTCCGGAGACAAAGGCATTTACTCCAGCGTTAGCGATTTGTACAAATGGGATCGGTCCATTGCCATGGAATCCCTGCTTCCCGGGCATATCTGGGAGATGGCATTTGAACCTGCAGTGCTTCGCAACGAACGCAGCGTAAGCTATGGATTGGGCTGGCGGCTGCAGGAATTCCTTGACGGACGTATTGTACACCACCCGGGCCGCTGGAACGGTTTCAGGACTTCTTTCAAGCGTTTTCTGGATGGAGACGCCACCCTGATTCTGCTGACCAATACCAACCGCGACATTACCCCTGTGGTAAACGGAATGCAGCACATCATTTTTCATAAGGAAATTGCCCTCATGTCGGAAAAACCCACCGAGGATGCAGGACTTTACAACGACGATGCCAATGGACATTAAAATCGTAAACCAAAGCAAAAACCCTCTGCCCGGGTATGAAACCGGTCTTTCTGCCGGCATGGACCTTAGGGCCAACCTTACAGAAGCCGTATCCATAAAACCCCTTGAGCGGACCATGGTAGGAACCGGTTTGTTTATAGAGCTGCCTGAAGGATATGAGGCACAGATCAGGCCCCGCAGCGGGCTTGCTGCCAAGAGCGGCATTACCGTGCTGAACAGCCCCGGAACCATTGATGCCGATTACCGGGGAGAGATCCGCATCATCCTGGTAAATCTGTCTTCTGAAACATTTACCATTCACCATGGCGATCGCATTGCCCAGATGATCATTGCCCGTCATGAACGCGCCACATTCACAGAGGCCGACAGCCTGAATGAAACCTCCAGGGGAGCCGGAG
>CAZFOI010000086.1:0-6795 GCA_964520605.1 uncultured Bacteroidales bacterium | reverse complement strand
AATAATGGCCAGACCCGTCATAAAGAAGAGCAGTCCCACTACAAGGGTATCGCCGGGTCGCCTGCGAAGCTGAAACAGGAATCCGGCCAGCCCCAGCAGGAATGGGAGCATATAATATCGGTTTCTTGCTTTATTGGAGGTCAGGCTTTCAGGGAGATTCGCCTGGGGTCCGAGCCGCATCTGGTCGAGAAATGTAATGCCGGTAATCCAGTTGCCATCCAACGGCCCTCCATGACCCTGCACGTCATTCTGTCGTCCGGAAAAGTTCCACATCAGGTATCTCCAATACATATGAAGGGCCTGATAGGAAACAAAAAACCTAATGTTTTCTGAAAATGTCGGCCTGTTTATTACTTCCGTTGAGCCATCCCGCCTGGTAACCCTAATCGGGCGCCCTTCCACATTGCCCCAGCTTTCGTATCCCCTGATATGCAACTGGCTTCGGTTGCTCCACATTCGGGGAAATACCGTGGTAAAGTCAGGATCATAAATATAGTCCAATCCGATTCTCTGATTGATAATCTCATACCTTCCGCTGTCTCTGTTTTTGCCATAAACCGGTCTTCCATCGCGGGCATCAACAATGGGCGCATTGTAATACGGACCGTGTAGCAGGGGCCATTCCCCATATTGCTCCCTGCCCAGATATGCCTTCATTGCCAGGGCATCCTTGGGGGCATTCTCATTTATGGGGACATGGGCATTGGAACGAATAACCAGCATAAAAAAGGAGGAATATCCAATTACCATAAAAGTAAAGGCCAGCAAGAGCGTATTGAGGACAACTTTTTGTTTTTTATGAGAATAATACAACCCTCCTGTGATGCCGGCCACAAGGAACACAAAGAATGCAATCGTTCCGCTATGAAACGGAAGCCCGAGGGTGTTTACAAAAAACCGCTCAAACTGCCAGTCAAGGTTCAAAAGGCCGGGAATCAGAACAGACATAATAAAGCCAAGAATGGCAATGGAGACAACTCCGGTTATCAGGATTCCCTTAAGGCTCGGGTTAAACTTCTTAAAATAATAAACAAAAACAATGGCCGGGATTGCCAGAAGGTTCAGCATATGCACACCAATCGATAGTCCGATGATGTAGGCAATAAGAACCAGCCATTTAAGGGAGTCTTTATGATCGGCCACAGACTCCCATTTTAATATAGACCAGAATACAAAGGCAGTTAGAAAAAGCGATGTAATGTACACCTCCGCTTCAACGGCCGTAAACCAGAATGAGTCACTGAAGGTGAGTGTCAGAGCGCCAATGGCACCACTTCCGAAAACAGCAATGGCTGAATTTCTGGAGATTTCACCGGCAGAAGCAACCACCTTGCGAGCCAGCATACCAATGGTCCAGAAAAGTAACATAACGGTGAGACCGCCTGCCACGGCCGACATGGAATTGATCCAGAATGCCACCCTGGCTTCGTTTCCAAGGGCAAGCAGTGAAAACATCCTGGCCAGCATCTGATACAGTGGAGCCCCCGGAGGGTGGCCAATCTGAAGTTTGTATGATACAGCAATTCGTTCACCGCAGTCCCAGAAGCTGACCGTGGGTTCGAGTGTCATCATGAAAATCGTTGTGGCAAAGGCAAACAGACCCCAACCCATATAGTTGTTTATCTGTTTATACAATCGTTCATTCATAGCATGCGGATTGATGGCCGGAAAGGGTATATTTTATAAAAAAACAGGGAGCGAAGTTAAAAAAAAATCAGGCAAAAAAATGGTTTTTAACACCCCCTGCTTGGCAATTCGCGGAATTGTTGTATTTTTGCCATCCGGTTTCCGAACTGACCGATGGTGTAACGGTAGCACTACAGTTTTTGGAGCTGTCTGTCCAGGTTCGAATCCTGGTCGGTCAACAAAGAACCCCGCTCTGCGGGGTTTTTTTTTGCCTGATCCCCTTTGATTCATTACCTTCGTATGTTCAATGCAACTTCCTAAAAAACAAACAACCAAAAAGCAATGTTTATGAAAAAACTTGCCCTTCTATTTACAGTAAGTATCATGATGCTATTATCTTCCTGCGGCGATCGCCGCGCCGGCAATCCGTTCATGGCAGATTACAATACGCCGTTCGGAGTTCCTCCTTTTGATCAAATCCGCAATGAGCACTTTATTCCTGCATTCGAAGAAGGGATGCTCAGGCATGAAGCGGAAATTCAGGCAATTGCCCTGAATCCCGAACTGCCGACTTTTGAAAATACCATTGCCGCATTGGATTACAGCGGCGATCTGCTTAAACGGGTGGGTTATGTGTTTTTCAACTTCAACTCTGCCCTGACTTCTTCGGAACTTGAAAAAATTGCTCAGGAAATGAGCCCAAGGTTGTCGGCTCACAACGACAACATCATGTTAAATCCCGATCTTTTTTCAAGGGTGGCATCGATATACCAACAGAAGCAAACACTTGCACTGACACCGGAACAGGAACGTCTGCTGGAGCTTACCTACAGGAATTTCATTCGCAGTGGCGCAGCATTATCGGCAGAGAAGCAGGAGCGGTTCAGGGAAATCAATCAGCGCCTGTCTGTTTTATCGTTGCAGTTTGGTCAAAATGTACTGGGCGAGGTAAACAATTACAAGCTGGTAATTGACAAAGAGGCTGACCTTGCCGGCCTGCCCCGCTCTTCTGTAGACATGGCTGCAGAACAAGCCGCTGCGGAAGGCCTTAGCGGGAAATGGGTGTTTACCCTTCACAACCCAAGCGTCATGCCTTTCCTGTCCTATGCAGAAAATCGTGAGCTAAGGCGCACCATGCAACAGGCCTATGTTAACAGAGGGAACAACAACAATGCCTTTGACAACAAGGCCATCATTGGTGAGATGGTAAACCTGCGCCTTGAAAGAGCCCGACTGCTTGGATACGACAGCCATGCTGCCTATGTACTTGAAGAGAACATGGCGCAAAACATCCCTACGGTAAACGATTTTCTTAAGAAACTCTGGGACGCTGCCCTGCCGATTGCCAGGGAAGAAGCAGCCATGATGCAGCAACTGATTGACCAGCGCGGAGGCAATTATTCGCTTGCAGCCTGGGACTGGCGGTATTATGCGGAACAGGTGCGCAAGGAGAAGTACGACCTGGACGAACAAGAGCTCAGAGAGTATTTTGAATTGAACACCGTTCGCGATGGAATATTTATGATTACAGAAAAACTTTTCGGACTTAAGTTTATTCAAAGATTCGATGTACCCACTTATCATGCGGATGCCAGTGTGTGGGAAGTTTTGGAAGCAGATGGCAGCCATGTGGGCCTGCTTTATATGGATTTTCACCCCAGGCCCAGCAAAAACGGAGGCGCATGGATGAGTAGTTACCGTGAGCAGCACATCAGCAAAGATGGGACATATGTGCATCCCGTAATCACCATAGTTTGCAATTTTTCCCCACCCACTGCCAGCCAGCCTTCATTGCTAACCTATGATGAAATGACCACCTTTTTCCATGAGTTCGGGCATGCCCTTCACGGTCTTCTTTCCAATGTAACCTACCCGGGATTGTCAGGCACCAATGTGCCCAGGGATTTTGTAGAACTCCCCTCTCAGATTATGGAGAATTGGGCGAGGGAACCTGAGGTGATGAAAACCTTTGCTCTTCACTATCAGACCGGGGAGCCAATGCCCCAGGACCTGATGGACAGGCTGATTGAAAGTGGTCATTTTAATCAGGGTTTTGCCACGGTTGAGTTTCTGGCCTCGGCCCTGCTCGACATGGAATACCATACCATAACCGTGCCTTATCCGAACGATAAACTCGCTGAAGTTGCCGCAATAACAGACCGCTTGACAATTGAGAAGCACAATATGATGCCTGAAATAAGCTTCAGGCATGGAAGCACCCATTTTCAGCATGCATTTTACTGGGGATATTCGGCCGGTTATTACAGCTATATCTGGTCTGGTATTCTGGATGCCGATGCATACGAGGCGTTCCGTGAAACCGGCGATCTTTTCGATCAGGCTACGGCTGATTCTTTCAGGAGGAATGTTCTGGCCAGTGGCGGAACTGCCGATCCCATGGAGCTATATGTCAGGTTCAGGGGAAGGGAGCCGGAAATTGAGCCTTTGTTAAGACAAAGGGGGCTTCTGCGATAGCATTTTAATCGCTGAATCAGTACAAAACAGAAAAGAAAGCATAGGAAGCAAAGACACCCAGGCCACCCTGAATATTGGTGTAGGCCTGGGTGGGCTCTGTAAAGGGATTATCAGGGTTGTGCTGCTCTAATTTTATATGGTAGCGATAATATGCCTCATCTGTTTTGAGTAAAACAAGCATAAGGTTCAAGGATGGAACTTGTGGCATCTCATCCGGATACTCAGGGTAAATATAATATTCAGCCCTTTGCACAAAAGTACGCCCCTCCCTGCCACGGTTGCTGATAAACTTTTCGCCCGAAACACGGTATATTTCTGCCCATTCGTATCTATAATCTTCGTTACGCCAGTCAAAAATCAATTGCCGGATATAGGCTGTTGCCATATAAAAATTGTCTGAGCCGGGGCTGTCCTCGAATTGGTACTCAACCGTTAACCGCTCGGCACCATAGGGGTCTGGTGTCTTATCCATACGATTGAGCCTGATGGTATTATTTGCTCCGGGAACTGTTGTAGTGGCCGTAATTTCATCCTGACCGGGTACCTGAACAAGCAGGTGGTATTGTTTCCCTTCTTTAACAGGGAATTGAGCAGCCGGAATGACATACAGTTTTCTGGTATTGTCATAAACCAGATTAGCCGGCGCTCCCCCCTCCTCTGAAATCTTTACCACTGCGTTTCCAATAAAATCAGGTTCAAACTCAAAACCACCGCGTGTAATGGGTTTCGACCATGTGAGCATGACCATAACCAGGGTATCCCCGGGACTGATAAAGGAATGCACCACTACTTTTGGATCCTGATCGGGAAATTCATAATCCACAATCATCTCACACGACATCAGACCGGCAAGGATTGTAAAAAGCAGTCCGATTTTCAGCCACCCTTTGATTCTTCTTTTCATGGCTTAGAAACTTATATGCAGGGATGCAGACGGCAGGATGGGGAAAAGTGATACCTGCTTAAGCACCCGTTGCTCATTTTGATTGTATGACATAAAATAGAAAAAGGGGTTTTTGCGGTTATACGCATTGTAAACACTTAACTCAAGTGTCCTGTCAATCGGAACCCCAAAGAACACCGTCTTCCGGCTGAACTGCATGCCCAGATCCAGTCGGTGATAGGCCCCCGCCCTGAAGCTGTTGGTGGGTCCGTAATCGGTTACCCGGCCCCATCCCATCAAATCAAACGGTGTTCCGCTCTGATTAAATCCAACATCATACCACCCTCCTATCCCAAGCGGATTGTGGGTTGCCCAAACATAGTCGCCTGTGGGGAGTGTCATGGCATTTCCGGTAGCATACACCCAGGTGGCAGAAAATGTAACCCCCGGTCTGATATCCCAACTGCCCACAACCGAGACATCATGGCGTCTGTCGTATCTTGCCCAGAATGGAAGGCCATTGTTTATGTCATCGAATTTCAATTTGGTATATGACAGAGTGTAGCCCACCCATCCTCCGATGCGGCCCTGCTTTTTCTGCAGGAAAAGTTCCAGCCCATAAGACCAGGCCTCCCCGGCAGTAATGTTGTCTTCCCATGAAAATCCGCCGGCTTCGGTTGGATCATTGATCAGCAGAAATGAGGCTCCTTCCCGGTAACCTATGGTGTTGCGCGATTTTTTATAGTATACCTCTGTTGACAACTCGATGGTATTTCTGGCAGGTTCTTCGGCCAAGCCGGTAGCCAGCTGCCAGGTGAACTGGGGCTTGACACGGTTGGTTGAGGGCACCCACAGATCGGTTGGCAATCCGATTCCGGTGGGACTTAACAAGTGTACATACTGACTCATGGAGGCATAAGACATTTTCCAGGATATTCCCCTGCCTAGCATATACAATGCGGCGAATCGGGGCTCGGGATTCAGGTAGTGTCTGTCCTTATGCAAAAAGTGACTAAGCCGGATTCCCGGATTCAGGCTTAGGCGTGGCCCAATGGAAAACTCATCTTCCAGATAAATGCCCGATTCCAATACATCAATCTGCTCTATGTTTTCTTCATATTCCTGATTGTAATCGTCCCTGAGAACCACAGCGCTTGGTCTGAACCGGTGATAAATACTTTGCACGCCAAACCTGATCATATGGCCCGGCAAAGGGTGCCAGCTGAGATCGTATTTCAGTCCGAGATCCCTGATTCCGGAGGAATAAGATAAATTATAGCCATAGCCATCATACTTTTCGTTCAGAAATATCTGCAGGGCATAATCCGAATATATGAAGGAAGTGTTGGCAAACAAACGATCATTAAAAAGGTGATTCCACCTCAGGGTTGTGGTGGCATTTTTCCAGAACAATCCGGCTTCGCCCTTTCCAAAAAAACTATCACTATACCTTGCAAAAAACTTATCCTTGCCAAAATAAGCACTGGCATAGAACCGGTTGTTTTTATCCAGGTCATAATTCAATTTGGCATTCAAGTCATAAAAAAAGTAACCCGCTATCTGATCCTTGGGCATAAACGGGCGGATCAGCGCATCAATATATGTCCGCCTGCCCGAAACAAGAAAGGATCCCCTGCTGTTAAACAGCGGCCCTTCAAGCATCATTCGGGCGGCGATAAGCCCCACCCCGGCCTCTCCGCCAAATTTTTCAC
Organism: uncultured Bacteroidales bacterium; assembly: GCA_964520605.1. Lineage (GTDB taxonomy): Bacteria > Bacteroidota > Bacteroidia > Bacteroidales > UBA7960 > CAZFOI01. Next base: position 99 of record CAZFOI010000086.1, on the reverse strand, counting down.
GGCTTCCATCCTTCATGCTGATATCCAAAACAGAAGAAAGCCTCCCTCCGTATCTTGCCGGGAATCCCCCTTTATACAACTGGATGTTTTTTATTGCAT
>CAZFOI010000085.1:3260-6798 GCA_964520605.1 uncultured Bacteroidales bacterium | reverse complement strand
GTCGGTTTTGTATATCCTCATATGGCCTACATCCGACACCTCCCGGCATGAGTCTTCTTCCAGGCTAAGTTGTATCAGTCTGATGGTTTTGTTTCTGAGACGAATCTCCCCTTCCACCCCAATGATGGCCGTGCGCTGAAATCCCGTTGGTATACTGCCATCAAGGTATTGCTTTCGGGTAATGTGAATTTCTCCAACAATATTCAATTTCTTCAGCAGGGATATGCGAATGGCTATATCCACTGCCTGCCTGTTTACCGGAAATGGCGGAGTATCGTCTGTCTCGTAGGTGCAGGTAGTGGCATTTTTGATGCGATAAACAATGTTTTTTCTGGTCCTGAACTCCATAAGCGCCGTGCCATCATATTCCCCGAGTTCACTCAGGGTGGGCCTCATATGCCTGATTATCTCGGCATCAAAGTCTTCGTCTTTCTGATATATGCCACAGGGGCAGCGACAGAAAAGTTTTTCCCTGGTATCCAGCTGCTGATGCACTTCAAGGCCCGACATAAACCCAATCCTGTCATAATCTTCCTGTCTGGCCTTTTTCCTGGGGACATACCCAATGGCACTGCGGGTTTCCCGGAAATTCTGCCGCGGGTCAAATTTATTTTTCATGCAAATGGAAATTGATAAATCTCTGCAACAATTATACAACCATTAGAACTCACTGATTCTGAAAACTATATTCCTTTCACCAAGGTAACTCATAACAAAATGATGGCAATCCGGGTCCATGCCAACCAATTCCAAAGGAAATACACCCTTGCCTGCAAAGTGACCCTGCAAAATCAGCTCGGCACAGGCGGTTGCGGTAAAACCGGTAGTCCTGGCCATGGATGAGAGCCTGGTAACCGGATCATACTCATCATACATATCGTATCTCAGATTCACATCCCGGCCTTGCCTTTTCCCACTGACATCGATCCGCATAACAGTAAACTCGGGCTCTTCAGCGCCGAGCTTCCAGTCTTTAATCAGAATTCTGCTGGTAAAATCAATGGGCCGGATAAGGGTATTGTTAACCGAAACCGGCTCATGGTCAAAAAATCCGGCTGTTTTCAATGCCTGAATCAGTTGGATATGTCCGGGATAGCGAAGTGTTTTCTCCTTCATCAAAGGAATATGAGGCAGATTTGTAAGCAGTGAACGCAATCCGTCTGTATAGAACGCTTCAAGGGTTCCGATTTGCTCAAAAAACATCATTTCGGGCTCGCTCATGGCCGGTTTGGACATCAGTTTGCCTTTTTCCCTGAATCTGGCAGGTCGTGTATATTCCTCAACAACATCAACCGGAGAAAATGGCGCTTTATAATAAAAAGGGTATACCTTTATTTTAGGCAAACCGCCCACAACATATTCGAATGAGTCAATTTCCATTTCTTCGTTCAGGTAACCGGCTACCAGGTTGGGAATACCCGGCGCAACCCCGCAATCCGTTATCGCTGTTACGCCCTTTTGAGCCGCCAGGGCATTAAGATCCATAAAGTCTTCCGGCATAAAGGAAATGTCAACGATGTTTTTTCCTTCTGAAATCACCGTTCTCAATACATCATAACCCATGAAACCGGGCACGGCAGAAACCACAAGATCGAAATCCTTAATGATACCGGCTATTTTTTCCTCTTCCATCAGGTTGATGCCAAAGGTTTTTATTGGATAATTGCCGGAGAGATAATTAAGCGACTCCTGGTCAATGTCTGCCGCACTAACCTGATGTCTTTCCGAAAGATCAATGGCGATTGCCTTGCCTACCATTCCGGCTCCCAATACGATTATTTCAGCCATGTTTTTGTGTTTTTCTGATTCTTTTTCTGTGGCAGGCTAAGTTATCAAATTTGTTTAAATATCAGTATTTTTGCATAAGGCATTTCCTTTTAATCCCTAAAAAATCTGTCTGGCATGCTGGAACCAACCGGAGCCAATTATTATGCAAAGCGTAAAGGCATCATCACCGGCATCTTCATAGTTACCGGCCTGATTCTCCTGATCAGATTGTTTTACATCCAGGTAATTGACCAGACCTATAAGCTTTCTGCCAGCAACAATGTTTTGCGATATATAACCGATTATCCGGCCCGGGGGCTGGTGTACGATCGAAACGGGCAATTGCTCGTTTATAACGAAGCTCATTACGATCTGATGGTGATTCCCGGACAGGTAAGGAACATTGATACTGTCGAGTTTTGCAGATTGCTCGATATAGAAAAAGAGTTGTTTGTTTCCAGAATGGAGCAGGCAAGAAGTTTTTCCCGTTTCAGGGCCTCTGTTTTTGAACGCCAGATATCCAAAAACACTTATGCGGCCTTTCAAGAAAAGCTGTTCCGTTTTCCCGGTTTCTTTGTTCAACCCAGAACATTGAGAAAATATCAGGAGCCGATTGCTGCCCACATTTTTGGCTATGTGGGAGAAGTTGGCCCTGAGGTAATCAGCAGGGATCCGTATTACCGTATGGGCGATTACATTGGAATCAGCGGACTGGAGAAATCATATGAAGAAGACCTGCGCGGGCAAAAAGGTTTGCGGATTCGACTGGTAGACGTACTCAACCGTGATATCGGTCCCTATATGGAGGGTAGATTCGACACCATCGGCATTCCGGGTAAAGACCTGCATATTACCATTGATCGTGACTTGCAGGCCTACGGGGAAATGCTCATGCGCAACAAAAGGGGCAGCATCGTGGCCATTGAACCCTCATCCGGAGAAATACTGGCCTTGGTTACATCGCCTTCCTACGACCCGAATCTGTTGGTTGGACGGGTGCGCAATCAGAATTACCGGGAACTGCAAAACGATCCGGCCATGCCTTTGTTTAATCGGGCTTTGATGGCACAATACCCCCCCGGATCGGCTTTTAAGGTAGTGAATACCCTGATTGCCATGCAGGAAAATGTGGTAAACCTGAATACTCAGTACAGTTGCAGTGGTGCATACAGCAGTGGGGGCATTACTGTCAGATGCCGCAACCATCCAGGTCCGGTAAATGTTTTTTCAAGCATACAATACAGCTGCAATACCTTCTCGGCCATCACATTCAGAAACATACTGGACAAACCAGGTGGGGGCAACATTCAATCCCGATTCAGTGCCTGGCGGCAGCATGTGCTTAGTTTTGGTTTCGGGCAGGTATTTGGAAGCGATCTCCCTTTTGAACTCAGTGGCCTGGTGGTATCTCCTGATTATTATGACCGCATTTACGGCCCCAGGGGCTGGAGGTCATTAACCATTGTATCCCTGTCCATTGGACAGGGTGAGTTGGGAACCACCCCCATTCAACTTGCCAACCTGGCAGCCATTGTGGCCAACAGGGGATTCTACTATGCCCCCCATATGGTCAGGGCGGTGGGCGAGCCCGATAATTATGTGGAAAGGTTTTCAGAAAAGAAAGAAACCACGGTTAGACGGGCTCATTTTGATGTAATGGCCGAGGCCATGCGGCTGGTGGTGGAAGATGGAACGGCCCGTTATTCAAAAATACCTGAAATTGAGATGGCCGGAAAAACCGGAACCGTTCAAAATCCCCACGGAGAAAGCC
>CAZFOI010000085.1:0-3250 GCA_964520605.1 uncultured Bacteroidales bacterium | reverse complement strand
CGGTGTTTATCGCCTTTGCACCGGTAAGCCATCCCAGGATTGCCATATCGGTTGTAGTAGAAAATGCTGGTTCCGGATCGGCATGGGCTGCTCCCATCGCCAGTTTGATGATAGAAAAATATCTTGCGGGTGAAGTTTTGCGTCTGCCTTTTGAAGAGAGGGTTATGCAGGCAAGTTTCAATTAAGTGCGGCAAAGTGTTTACAGATGAAAAAACCATTTGAGTTTTTAAGAAGTATTGACAAGCCCCTGATAATCATTTTTTTATTGATGATTTTCATGGGATGGTTCAATATTTTTGCCGCTGAAATTTCAGAGCAGCACCGGAATATTTTTGATATTACCCAGAGTTACGGCAAACAATTGCTTTTTATCGTTTCCGCTATTCTGATAGGCGGCATCATTCTCATGATCGATGTGAAATTCTTTCCAACCTTTTCATGGATTTTTTATTTGGGAATGGTAATGTTGCTTATAGCCGTGATATTCCTGGGAACAGAAATCAATGCTTCGAAATCATGGTTCCGCCTGGGTGCATTTGCCCTCCAACCGGCAGAATTTGCAAAATTTACCACTGCCCTGGTGCTGGCAAGATTCATCAGCGAATTACGCAGCCGTCAGCCACTTTTGAAAAACACCTTTTACGCCCTGATAATTATCGGTATACCTGTTGCCATTATATTTCTCCAAAACGACACCGGTACGGCCCTGGTGTTTACGGCTTTTGCCCTGGTCCTTTTTCGGGAAGGTCTCATTAGCGGGACCCTGCTGCTGATTGGAGCCACGGCCGTTTTTTTGTTTATTCTCACCCTGCTGTTCAATGAGTTCATCATCATCGGAGCCCTGGGTTTCATTGCTCTGTTTGCGGGTCTCAAACTCAGACGCCGTAAGACTGAACTTAGACAACTTATGCTGTTGTTTGTGCTGCTTTCGGTCTATGTTTACTTTGTTGATTATACCTATGAAAATATTCTCCAACCCCACCAGAAACTACGGATTGAGGTATTGATCAATGAAGAGGTTGATCTAAGGGGAGCCGGATACAATCTCCATCAATCCAAAATTGCCATTGGCTCCGGAGGCCTTTGGGGGAAAGGTTATCTGCAAGGCACACAGACAAAATACAATTTTGTACCCGAACAGGGAACTGACTTTATCTTTTGTACTGTTGGAGAGGAATGGGGTTTTGTTGGAAGCCTGGTCGTGGTAATTCTTTTTGTGCTGTTGCTTACACGCATTGTGGGTCTTGCCGAACGCCAAAAGTCGGTATTCAGCAGGGTATATGGATATGGTGTGGCATCCATAATCTTTTTTCATTTTGCCGTAAACATAGGCATGACCATCGGGCTTGTACCAATTATCGGTATTCCCCTTCCATTCTTTAGTTATGGAGGCTCATCCCTATGGGGATTTACCATTTTGTTGTTTACCTTTATCAAACTTGATTCAAGACGGCTTGACATGATATAAGCCCTTAAAAACTTTTGCAAATATGCAGATTGCCCTGTTTGGCCGCGAGATCCAACCCGGATTCGAGCCTTTTTTTCAGGCACTGATTGTTGCCCTTGAAAAAAAGGCAGACCGGTTTTTTATTTATGAGCCATTTTACCGTCAGATACACTCCCGGATTACATTCACAAAACAGGTGAGGGCTTTCAGCCAGGCCAGCTGCCTGCACAAATCCTGTCAATTCATGATCAGTGTTGGCGGAGACGGGACCCTTCTGGATACCATCACACTGATTGGCAACTCAGGGATTCCGGTACTTGGCATCAATACGGGAAGATTGGGCTTTTTATCATCTGTTTCCCCGGAGGAAATTGATGCTGCGGCAACTGCACTAACGGAAGGCAACTACAGCCTTGACAAAAGAACGCTGGTATCACTGGAGTCCCCACCAGGGCTGTTCGACAAAGACAATTACGCATTGAACGAACTTACCGTTCTCAAGAGAGACAATTCAAGCATGATCAGTATAAGCGCTTATGTAGACGACCTGTTTCTGAACACCTATTGGGCCGATGGCCTGATCGTGGCAAGCCCGACAGGTTCAACAGGGTATTCTCTGAGTTGCGGTGGTCCCATCATCAGCCCTTCAGCAGCAAATTTTGTTATAACGCCCATTGCCACACACAACCTGACGGTAAGACCCATTATCGTTCCTGATACATCAGAAGTGAAACTAAAAATATCCGGTCGTACCCAGGATTTCCTAGTTCTGCTAGACTCAAGAGCCAAACCTTTATCTACCACTGTAGAACTGGTTATAAGAAAAGCCGCTTTCCACATCAACCTGGTATGCATAGGCCCGCCGGATTTTTATAAAACCATCCGAAACAAGCTTGCCTGGGGGTTAGACAAAAGAAATTAGATGGCAGAATCCCCTTCTCCGTAAAATAAAGAAAACGCCCCATCGTTTTTAACCTGTTACAAATTGTAAATCCCGATTATATGAGCATTCCTAAATTATTCCCACACCCGGTCCTTTCCGTGATCCGGACAGCCGTTGTATTGATGGCCATCTTTCTGGCAAAACCCACCGACCTTCAGGCTCAGGGGCATGACATAGGCATCATGCTGGGGGGATCATTCTATATGGGACCTGCAAATGAAACGCTATTTGCATCAACCGGCCCTGCTGCCGGTGTTTTTTACAGAAGAAATTTTACAGACCGGCTCTCCATCAGGGCAAACACCCTGGTGGCAGGCTTGGATACCTGGATACTGGGGGGGGATTCGGCACTGGCCAACAACATTCTGGAAACCAACATTCAGGCGGAAATCAATTTTCTGCCCTTTGAGTCTGGCAACCCCGATTACCCTTTTACTTTTTTCATTTTTGGTGGCGGGGGCATGGGTGTATTTTCATTTACAAATAATAACGGGAATCCCGATATTGCTTTCCCACCCCTTGCATCTTTTGGTGCCGGATTTAAATTCAATCCCCTGCCCCGCTTTGTGGTGGCTGCCGAATGGGGCATGCGACACACATTCTCCACAGACTTGCGCATTGCCACACCCATCCTGAACCCAAATAAAAAAGACTGGTACTCCTTTGCGGGGATTACGCTTTCCTACACTTTAAAAGATCCCAGCGGGGCAAGATGCCCCAATTAGAATAAAAAATCTTAAACTTCACCCATACATTTTTATTTGTCAAAACATTTTAGGAAATTTGTGCCACTTTTGCTGCGGCATAATTTATTGACCGAATGGATTTAAAGGAGCGAATTGACAAGGGAAGGCTTCCCC
>CAZFOI010000084.1:0-6802 GCA_964520605.1 uncultured Bacteroidales bacterium | reverse complement strand
AAGAAACGCCATTCAAATGAAAAAACTCGTTTCAATCTTTTTTGCCATGCTGATGGCGATAGCCATGATGTCATGCAATACCAAACCATCCCAAGTGGAAAAAACGGCAGAATACCTTTTAGGGAATCCTGATTATCCGGCTATATGTTACGGGGGGTATCGCGAAATAACAAGGGATATTCAACCCACCCTTGCCCAATTAAAGGAAGACATGAAAATTCTTGCGGCTATGGGCATCAAACTTGTCAGGACCTATAATGTTCATTACGATGAAGCAGCCAACCTGCTTGAGGCCATTAGGCAATTAAAACAGGAAGATCCCGGCTTTGAAATGTACATCATGCTGGGCGCCTGGATAGATTGTAAAAACGCCTGGAGCGAAAACCGGGATCATGTGCGCCATGAAGAAAGTGAGCAAAACGAAATAGAAATTGCCAGGGCTGTTGAATTAACCCGACAGTATCCGGATATAGTGAAAATAATAGCCGTGGGCAATGAAGCCATGGTTCACTGGGCCTGGAATTATTATGTTGAGCCGGGCATCATATTAAAATGGGTGAATCATCTCCAGGACTTGAAAAAGGCTGGTGACCTGCCTGAAACATTATGGATTACCTCTTCCGATAATTTTGCCTCATGGGGTGGGGGTGGAGCAGAATACCACAAGGACGATCTGAATGCCCTGATCAAAGCCGTGGATTATATCTCCATGCACACCTATCCCATGCATGACACCCATTACAACCCAGATTTTTGGGGTGTTTTGGAAGAAGAAGCGCACTTGTCTGATCTGGAAAAGATTCATGCATCCATGCTCAGGGCAAGAGATCATGCCATTTCGCAATACGAAAGCGTTGTGGCCTATTTGCAAAGTCTTGGCGTAAACAAACCCGTTCACATCGGAGAGACCGGTTGGGCCACTATCTCCAATGAATATTATGGCAATGATGGTTCCAGGGCAGTTGATGAATACAAATCAGCCCTGTATTACAATCTTATCAGCGAGTGGGCCCTGAATGCCGGCATCAGTTGCTTTTATTTCGTTGCCTTTGATGAAAAATGGAAGGATGCTGAAAACCCCCTGGGTTCAGAGAATCATTTCGGACTCATTAATCTGCAATCTCAGGCCAAATATGCTATTTGGGATTTGGTTGATGCCGGGACTTTTGATGGCCTTACCCGTGATGGCAAGCCAATAACCAAAACGCATAATGGTGATAAGGAAGCGCTTATGAAAACGGTTCTGGTACCCCCAACCAGACAGGAAGTAGAATCAAGAAGAAATCCCTGAAAGGAGTAGTATATGAAACCCCTGCGTTTGCCGTACGTTTTTATAATGATGACCCTGTTCATCTTTGCCTGTTCAGATAAAAATTCCGTGATTGTTGAAGTATATGAAACTTCAGAAGGCGGCCATAAGCTTGAATTGCTCAAGAGTTTCCGGCCTGCACAAAGAAAGCTCAGTATTGCTGTTAATCCTGAAGAGTCATTTCAGACCATCACCGGCTTTGGCGGGTCTTTTACCGAAGCATCGGCTTACCTGCTGAACCAGATGAGCCCTGAAAAAAGAATGCAGATTCTGGAAGCCTATTTTGGAGATTCCGGCGCAAGATACTCCCTTACCCGCACCCACATGAACTCATGTGATTTTTCCCTGACCAATTATTCATATGCCCCGATACCTGGCGATATTCATCTGAAACATTTTTCCATAGAAGAAGACATGGATGATATCATACCCATGATTCTGGATGCCATGTCCATTTCAAAAGACGGTTTTAAGATTATCGCTTCTCCCTGGACGGCTCCGCCATGGATGCAGGACAACAATGACTGGAAGGGAGGCAGGCTGCTGCCCCGGTATTATGACACCTGGGCGCTTTTCTTTTCTAAATATCTTAAGGCATACCGTGATCAGGGAATAGATATCTGGGCCTTTACAGTTGAAAATGAACCTTTGGGCAACGACAGCAATTGGGAAAGCATGCACTTTACGCCACAGGAACAGAATGAGTTTGTAAATAACCATCTTGGTCCGCGCCTCAGGGCAGAGGGTCATAAGGTAAAAATATTCGGATATGATCAGAACAGGGATGAAGAACTGGTTGAATGGGTAGATGCCATGTATGATGATCCGGAAGCGGCAAAATTCTATGATGGCACGGCCGTACACTGGTATGGCAGCACCTTCAATTACTTTCCTGATGCCTTGCAATATGCTCACCACAAAGCCCCTGACAGGAATCTGATAAATACCGAAGCCTGCATCGATGCAGAAGTTCCCAGATGGCAGGACGACGCCTGGTATTGGGCAAAAGAGGCTACCGATTGGGGGTGGGACTGGGCGCCGGAACACCGGCGGCATTTGCATCCCAAATACGTTCCGGTATTCAGGTATGCCCGTGACATCATTGGCTGTCTGAATAACTGAGTAGATGGATGGATTGATTGGAATATTGTATTGGATCGTCAGGGAGGCCCTAATTGGGCCAATAACTGGTGTGTTGCGCCGGTAATTGTTGATCCCGAGAGTGATGAGGTGTATTTTACCCCTTTGTATTATACCATGGCGCATTTCAGCCGCTTTATACGCCCGGGTGCCGTCCGCATCGGATTTGAAAATACAGATGAAACCCTTATGGTTACGGCATTGCGAAATCCCGATAGCAGCATTGTATTGATACTTTTTAATCCGGGAGAAGAAAGCCTTTCGGCAGAGATTAAAATTAAGCAGCAAACCATTGCATCTACCATTGATCGAAAGGCCATTCAAACGATAGTTGTCAGGGGAATTTGAGACAGCTACTGGTATAACTACATTCTAAAAACACTCACTATGACTCCGCAAAAAGACAGAATTCCGATAGGACAGAAGGCAGCTTTTGGTGCCGGTCATCTGGTTAACAACCTTCTTCCGGGGTCGCTGGGTGTATTTTCTTTTTTCCTGCTAACCGCCTATGGGATGGATCCCCTCTTGGCCGGATTACTTGGCGGACTGCCGCGGCTTTTCGATGCCGTAACCGATCCGATAATGGGATACATCACAGATAACACCAAGTCCAGATTCGGACGCCGCAGACCATACATTTTTGCTGGCGCAATCCTTACAGGTCTGTTGTTTATACTTCTGTGGCAAATGAGTCCGGAAAATTCCCAAACTTACAATTTCTGGTATTTTCTTGGCTTTTCATTTCTTTACATTATTGGCAATACCATATATTCTGCCCCACTGATTGGTTTGGGTTACGAAATGACATTTGATTACAATGAACGTACCCGGCTGATGGGTGTTTCTCAAACCATCGGACAAATCGCCTGGATGATTGTGCCGTGGTTCTGGGCCATCATTGCCAATCCCAATCTTTTTGAATCTCAGGATGTGGGGGTGAGGAAACTATCCATCCTGGTTGGCGTAATTTGTATGACCCTGGGCGTTTTACCCGCCTTGTTCTGCAAAGAAATTGATCAGGCCAAACTTACCAATCGGGACGACATCAACCTGAAAAACATTGCCAGAAATTTCAGAAACCTGCTGAAGAATATGGTTCAGGTGTTTAAAAACGTTCCTTTTGTAAGGCTCTGCGGGGCAACTTTTTTAGTTTTCAATGGATATCAGATGGTTGCTTCGTTCAGCTACTTCATCATTGTGTTTTATATGTTCAGGGGAGACTATGGGGCAGCTGGTTCCTGGCCGGCATGGTTCTCTACCGTAAGTGCCTTGTGCACTGCCTTTCTGATAATACCCATCATTACGAAAATGTCCAATAAATGGGGCAAAAGAAATGCTTTTGTGATTGCCACACTGATTTCAATATTTGGATATGCCCTGAAATGGTGGGGGTTTAATCCGGAGAATCCCTGGTTAATATTCATTCCGGTACCTTTCATGGTTTTTGGCATAGGAGGCCTTTTTACATTGATGATGAGCATGACGGCCGATGTTTGTGACCTTGATGAGTTGCGCAATGGGATGCCACGCAAGGAGGCCACATTCGGAGCTGTTTACTGGTGGATGGTAAAACTTGGCATGGGATTGGCTATCATGCTGGGTGGTATTGTGTTAAAAATGGTAGGATTTGACCAGAACCTGGCGCTTCAGTCTGCTGAAACACTTACCCGGCTCAGACTGGCAGACATCATCATACCATCAACAACAGCAGCCCTGGCAATCTGGCTTATGTGGAAGTACGATCTTACTGAAAAGAAGGCCAGAGAAATCAAAGATGAATTGGTAAGAAGAAGGGGAGAGCTATAACAGATCCTTTTCTAGCCTGTCCAAAGCGTCCTTTTGGTTCATGAGTTACCGGGATTGCCTGGCTCTTTTAGATAAGTCTGCATTTACACGGTCTGCAGCCAGTTTGCCTGTAAGTATCGACATTGGAACCCCCGCCGGACTATACGCCCATTGACCCGCCTGGTATACTGAAGGCAGGGGCGTCAATACCGAACGATCGGCTATCTGGATTTTATTGATAACCGGCATTTCAGTTTGAAACTCCCACCCGACAATGGCACCTTCTGAGCTGGCAATTCTTTTGTGAATGCTTAGGGGCGAAACAGAAAATTTGCCAATTACCTTATCCTTGAGCATTGGAAATACTGATTCCGATAAAACCCTGAGGGTTTTCTTTTCTATCTCAGACACAAATTCCTCAATCCATCCTGCCTGCTGTATCTTATCAAACAAATCATATTCAGCCAGAAAACTGATAATTACTCCGGTTTTTCCGGGCGGGGCCAGGGCATTGTTTTTTAAACCGGGTATGGAGATTTCAAATGTATTCAGAGAAATGAATCTTTCAAGCCATTCCAGGATCTGCTCCTTTGTTTTTGTGTTGAAGTTGTTCAGTATCTCCTGCAGTTCACTACGGTGCGTTTCTCCAAGGCCTTGCTTTGAAGGGGTATAAAAGAAGTGGCCGTTCGCAATCTTTTCGAAGCTCTCCAGGGGCTCGTCTACCTGAAGGTTAAGTGTAAAAACCGATTCTCCGCCTTTGTATTTCAGCATCTTTGCTTTTGTCTTCTCCAGGCTGTTTATTGCTTGTGGCGAAAGATGGTCTTTATCAGCCATTCTGTACATGGTTTTCAGGTCAGCAGCCCAGATAAGCCGGTCATATGTATAGGCGGTGTTTTTATCATCCATTACCATCTTTTTCCCTGGTAAAAAAGCAGCAACAGAAGTTCCAGCCTTAATCTCACCCCCATGTTCAATAATCTTATCCTTAATAACGTCAGCAAGCCTGCCCACACCATCCCTTGGGTAGAAGTAGTCGAGGTAGAGTGAAAAATAGCTTAGGGCAAAGAATGTGGGCGTGTTTCTGAAAAAATGCTGTGAAATGATGTCCCTGAGGGAGGGGTCTTTCACGATTGTTTTCAAATAGTCATCAACCGGTATTTTCATGCGGTTAATCTTGCCTACTGTAAAGAGAAACCGGGGAAACCACGGAAGCAGTTTTCTGAATATAAAGGCCCTGTCGCGCTTCAGGTCCTTAAAGACAGGGTTCTCAATGCCATAAAGCACATCCATATGCTTCATGATCCTTCGGATGGTTTTTATAAGCAGATCAATGTCTTTGGAACTATCGGGATAGAATCTCTTTAGCAGGTCCTTGTATTCAGTGAGGCTGTCCAGGTTTTTGATGTGTAATATTTCATTTTCAATACCTAAAGATACAGGGCTCTTTACTGTTTCCAGCTTTATACCCAAATCCTCCAGCATTGGAAGAATGATCCCGGCATTGATCAAAGCCCTTACCCCGGCATCAAAATGAAAACCATTTCTCAGATACGAATTAACCAGGCCGCCCAATTCCCTGTTTTTTTCAATTAGAAGAACCTTATGGCCCTGCCGGGCAAGGTAAACAGTAGAAGTTAATCCTGCAATCCCACCGCCAACAATTATGGCATCATAATGATTGTTGTTCATGCCTGGTCATTTTCAAGGTTTCGTTCCAGAGTGCATGCGCCACTTCCTTATCCAGGGCAGGAGGCGCGGCTTCCTCCATGGAGGTTAAGTTAAAGAATTTTCCGCTGATGCCCTCAATGTCTTTTGAGACGCCCAAATAATAAAGTGCTTCTGCTGAAATATCGGCTGATTTTAAGGTTTTATCCAGGAAATTCCTCTTAAACCACTTATAAATACGGCCATTCTCCTGTCCTGTTTCTGTCTTCACGGCCCCCGGGTGCATGGTGTTTATGGAAACACAGCTTCCCTTAAAGACTTCATCAAATACCAGCATCGACAATAATTGGGCTGTCTTGGCTGATCCATAGCTCTTTAAACCTGAATACCGCCTTTTTTCCCAGTTCAGATCGTCGAGTCGCAAACCCCAGGCTGCAAAACGATGCCCCTCTGAGCCCACCATAATAATCCTGGCGTTTTGCTGGGCCTTAAGCTTTTCTTTTAATACGTAATTGATTATGAAAGACGATACATAATGAACCGCAAAAACTTTCTCTATACCATCAGGTGTGAGTTCTCTTTTGGTAAGGTATATTCCCGCATTATGAATCAGTACATCAATGGGTAAGGGCAATTGAGACAGTTCATCTGACACCCTGAATATGTCCTTCAGACTGCTAAGATCGGCAATCAGATAATTGCATTTTACCCCAAATTCTGATTCAATCTCACGGCAAAGGTTTTCTGATTTCTCCCTATTGCGATTTACACACAAAAGGTTTGCACCCATAGAGGCGAATTTCCGGGCAGTCACATATCCGATGCCTGCAGTAGCTCCTGTGATAACTACGAGCTTACCGGTAAAAGCATCCGTGCAAATTAAAGGGTCTTTGCGATTGTTTT
>CAZFOI010000083.1:0-6861 GCA_964520605.1 uncultured Bacteroidales bacterium | reverse complement strand
GTAAGGTCCAAGCCTGAAGTAGAGACGGTGTTTTCACTACACTTGTGATTGTGTACGTTTGCGGACGCACATTGTCTGATAATCGTACATCCCTTAACCAAATTATCTGAGAGAATTGTTTTGTCAGATGCTGATAATCAGCAGGCAATACCCTGTGGCACACTTTTGGAATGCATATTGATGTTCATACTGAACAATTATAACTATTGCAAATCCGGATATACCTATGTACAAGCTTCGCATAAGCCTTTGCCTGCTGGTGCTGTCACTGTCTTCCTTCAACGCCATTTCTGAAGAGACATGGAGTCTGCGCCGATGCATTGACCATGCCCTGGCAAACAACCTCTTTATTCAACAGCAGCGCAACCTGGAATCCAAATCGGGTTACGACCTTACCCAGAGCTACGCCACCCTGATTCCCACCCTGCAGGCAGGATCTTCTCAGGGATTCAATTATGGGCGAACCATAGACCGTTTCACCAATGAATTTGCCACTGAACGGGTGGCATTTCATGAAATGGGCGTAAGCAGCGAAATGATATTGTTCGCAGGTTTTCAGAATATCAATAGCATCAGACTGAATGTGGCAAGAAATACGGCCCTGAGATATGACACCCGGAAAATGGAAAACGACCTGGTGATTAGTGTTGCCATGGCGTATCTTCAGGTATTGTATTTTTCTGACATGGTGGCGTTAGCCCAAAATCAGGTTTCCCTGTCGGAAGACCAGCAGAATAGAAGCGAGATTATGTTTCGCAGCGGTGGGCTTTCCCGTGGCGGACTTTTGGAAATTGAGGCCCAGCTTGCCAGGGAGAGACTGAACCTTTTGAATGCATCCAACAACCTGAAGCTTGCCCGGCTTGAATTGATGCAGTTGCTCGATCTTGACCCGGCAGAGCCTTTTGAGGTAGTCTACCCCGATACGCATATTCTGGAATCCTCCATTCTGACTGACCCGGCTACTGTTTATGGCAGGGCATTAAGGCTTGAGCCTTCCGTGCTGGCGGCTGAGTCAAGAGAAAGGGCGGCAGACAGATACCTGGCCATAACCAAAGGAGAAAGAAGCCCCAGGATTTCTTTCTTTGGGAACCTTGGGTCGGGTTATTCCGAAGCAGCCAAACGGGTGGTGTCCCAGCAGGGAACCGGGCAATTTACAGAAATCGGGAGAACCCTCTCCGGTGAGCAGGTGGTAAGAGAAAGCATGAATGTGATCACGGAAACAATTCCCTATCGCAACCAGATAACCGACAACTTTTCCAGGGTATTGATGGTCAGGATAAGCATGCCGATATTGAATCGCCTGCAGACCAGGACAAGGGTACAGCATGCCAGGGCAGACCTGGAAAACGCCCGGCTGAATGGAGAAATAGCCAGAAACAATCTGAGTAAGGTCATTACCCAGGCCCATGCCGATGCCACTGCCGCCCGGGAAAAGTACCAGGCATCACTGAAAGCGAAAGCAGCATTTCAGGAGAGCTTTGCCTTTGCAGAACAAAGATTCAATGCCGGCGCCCTGAGTTCACTGGAGTACAATGAGGCCAAAAACCGACTGGTGCAATCAGAAACCGAGATGATACAGGCTAAGTTTGAATACATTTTCAAAGCCAGGGTCCTGGGTTTTTATCAGGGACAAGGCTTCGAATTATAGATCCCGTGTGTGTGTTTGGGTCCCTTGAAAAAGGGAATGGGGGTAGCCGGTGGGCTACCCCCTGTGTTTTATATTCCGTATATGCACCAATTATGGGATTTTATTTTCCCAGGATTATGGGCCTGCCTTCCAGATGTTTTTCCATTTCCAACAGCGGAATGCCATCGGTTAACCAATATGGGGCCTCTTTGCCTTTAAGATAATGATCCAGAAACTCCATCATCCTTAAGGCATAGTCAATCTGGTTTGGTGTTTTTCTAAGGCCGTGGTTTTCTCCTTTGTATTGCAGCAGAACCACCGGTTTTTGAAGTCTTCTCAAGGTATTATAATATTCAATTCCCTGGGTAAAATCCACCGCCCCGTCTTTGTCATTGTGCATCAACAACAGGGGAGTGTTTACCTGTTTGGCAAAATACACCGGGGAGTTGCGCTTATAGGCTTCCCAGTTATCCCAGTAACCTGAGGTAAACCGGCCCTGGCTGCTTTCGAAGATGGCCTGGTTGGTTCCGCCGGTATTCCAGTAAATCAGGCTGTACATGCTGATCATATTGGTTAGGGGAGCACCCGCCACGGCAGCCTTAAATATGTCTGTCTGGGTAATCAGGAAGGATGTCTGGTAGCCACCCCAGGAATGCCCGTGAATGGCTATGTTTTCCCTGTCGACGATACCGCTGACAATGGCTGCCTCTACAGCAGGGAGCACACACCAAACGGCCGACATTCCCGGATCATTGAGGCGGTAAACGATATCAGGCATCAGGACGGCATAGCCGTTGCTGGTATACATGCTGCGGTTAAAACCACCACCGGGAAAATTGGGCCGGCTATAGCTGAAAAGATTTTGGGTGAGTCTTTCATAAATATAGACAACCGTTGGGTAGCTTTTCCCCTCTTCATAACCCGCTGGCAGGTAAAGGGCTGCCTGGAGGCTGTCGCCTTTTTCACTTACAAAGGAAATGAGCCGCACCCCCGGAGACCATGCAAACCCCGCTTGCTCAGGATAGGTTTCTGTGAGTTTTTTCGGGTTTTGGAGTAGCGGACTGAATGATACATACCAGGAAGGAGGCATGTCTGGTGTTTCTTTGCCAAAGGTATACACCTCGGCATTCTTTGCTTTTGAAAGAAAACTGATGATGGCTTCTTCCATGATCAGCACCCTGGCTCCTGGCCGTCCGCGTTCGATAACAGCAATGCCGGTCTGCTTGGTGTTGTCGTCGAACACCCTCATATACAGTGGCTGGCGGATGTCAATGCTGCGCTCTTCTTCATCCAGGCGGAAGCGGAACTGGTAAATCCAGTTGTTTTCTGCACCGTTCCGGCTGAGGTTTTCAGCCCCGCGTCCATTGGCCTGAACCAACCAGACATCGTGGTTGTCGCGTATCAGAATGTGGCGGGAATCACTGGTCCATCCCCAGGAGGGGGTAGGCGGAAAACTTACGTTAACATCGTTGGTTTTATTTACAAATGAAGTGGGAATGTTTTGGGTGATGTTAACCGACTCATCAGTGTGCAGGTTATACACATGGTAATGTCCTTCCAGGTAATACAGCAGTAACTTGCCATCGGGAGAAACCGGAACCCCCGCACTGCCCGGCAGTTCTTTCAGAATCAGCTTTTTTTCGCCGGTATTCAGATCAATTCTGTAAATATCCCGGAATGATTGTCCGCTCATAGCACCAATCAGTTCATACGGGCTGCTGTCGAATCCTATGGCAAAATCCCCCCGGGGATAGGTAACGGCCGAACGTACTTCCTCATCAGCCAGCCTTACAAAAAGGTCTTTGCCAATGTGAAAAATGGCTGTATAACTGAAATTTTTGTCCTGGCTTTCCCTGTTTTGCTGAACCGATTGAAGCCGGCTGTCGTTCCAGTGCCAGAGTACCAGATCAGGTTTCTCATCCGTGTTTTTAACCGCAGCCCTGGCAGCCGTGGCGGTGGAGTCGGTTTTTTCATCGGCCTTCTGATTGCGGGCGGGTTCCTCCTTTTTCTCCAAGGAGCGAATGCCAAAAACAAAACTTTGCAGATCATCAGACCACATGGGCATGCGGTTGGAGCTGATGGTCATTCCTTCGGGAAAGGTGCTGTCGTTGGCAGGGTTGTAGACTACCTTGCGGGGTGTTCGGTCAAAATCCCTAAAACCCACTATGCTGAAAAGCTCATCTTTCCAGGCTTTGTCCTCAACACCTTTCAGAGCTATCAGCGCGGTGCCTTCCCGGTTCCAGTTTAAAGACTGGTAGCTGGCTTTGTCTGATTCGGGCGCCAGGGTTTCTCCGGTTTGCATGTTCCTGAGAAACACGCCATTGCCGGCTTTCCCGTAGGCATCAACAATATAGGCAAACCAATTCCCGCTTTTATTGAAAGAAAAGGAAGTTACATTGCCAAGGTTAAAGGTGGCTCCGGTATTCAGGTTATATAGCAGAAGATCGGTGCCTTTCCCGGCTTCTTTGCTTCTGTCGGGTCTGGGGGTAGAAAGATTGATGGCAATCCACAGGGGGTTTTCCCCTGAAAAAGAAAATGAACGTACGTTTTCAAACTCCTTTTCGGAAAAGTCCCTAAGGTCAATGAGCCTGAGTTTGCTCTGAGGCGGATTGTCTCGGGGTGCCTTCTTTTTGGCTTCTTCGGTTGGGAAATCAAGAAAACCCAGGAATGTGGCATCGGCATTAAATGCTATGGAGGCACGCGGATTGCCAACGGCTTCCCCAATAGGCCATTTTTTCTGTATGGTGTCCCGGGTATGCCTGAGCAAGAGGTCAGAGTCGCCACGGTTCGGGCTGTCCCACCAGGCAAACCACAATCCATTGTCAGACATGGTTACGGAAGACTGATTCACAGATCTCCATGCGGCTACTTCTGTCCAGGATACAGGTTTAAGGGCATCCTGGGCATATATAGGGGCACAAATGGATAATACCAAAACAAGGGCTGGAATCAGGGCCCTTTTCAATCGTAATGTAAGCATGATACAAGATTTTAATGAGGGTTCAATATTAATGTAAATTCATTTAAAATCAAAGACATTGCATGGGCCTTGAAGGCCTAAAACAGTGGTTTTACGTGGGTGGTGATCCAAAAACAGCTGCAATGCGTTATGGCAAACGGCTGTGAATAAACGCCATCACCTGCGCAGCAAAATCATCCGGATTGTCTGCATGCAGCCAGTGTGTTCCCCGGGCAATGGTTTGGATCTGAACCCGGGGAAACAGTTTTTTTATCAGGGGGAGATCCTCTTCTTTTATGTAAGGAGAAAGCTCGCCCTTGATGAATAAGACGGGTTTGTCGAAGGGCAGGGGGGCATCTACTGCCCTGAAAATTTCAGAAATATTCTGGCTTATGGCATCCAGGTTGATGCGCCACCCCAGGGTGGCTTTGTCTTTCCAGTAAATGTTTTTTAACAGAAACTGCCTGATCCGCATGCTTTTGATTCGTTTTTCCAGGGCTTTTTCTACCTCTGCCCGGGAGGCATAATTGGCGGGATCGGTTTCTGTCATGATGCGGATCAATTCATGATGCTGGCTGTTGGTCGAAGCTGCCGGAGATATGTCGGCCACGATGAGCCCATCAAGCCGTTCAGGTTGGTCAAAGGCAAACTGCATGGCCGTTTTCCCGCCCATGGAGTGGCCAAGCAAATACACTTTTTCCAGTGAAAGCCTGTCGAGCAACTCCAGAAGATCGTCGGCCATGGCAATATAGGTCATTACAGAACTGTGGCCGGAACGTCCATGGTTTCTCTGGTCTGGTACAATCACATCCAATCCCGATTCGGCAAACTGTTTTGCCAGGGTGTCCCAATTGTCGGAAATGCCAAACAGTCCGTGCAAAATTACCAGGGGCAGGGTCCCGGGTTCTCCGTATCTTTTGTAGTGAAGCTCCATGATCTGTGAAGGTTTAAAAGGTAAAGACATGTCCGGGTCAGAGGGGAAGCTCTGCCCCATGGCCTTTCAGACCAAAATGCCGCCGGAGCAACCAGACCAGCAGGTAGGCTACCGGTGTATCGAACAGGGCAAACATTACCTTAAACAAAAATCCGTTAATTACCAATGCGGTAAAGTATTCCCAGGGAATGACACCAAAAGAGCAGAGCAGGGAAATAATCACCAGGGTATCAACCAACTGGCTGGAAAAGGTAGAAAGGTTGTTGCGCAACCACAGATGCTTCCCATTGGTTACCCGCTTCCAGAAGTGAAATACCTGAACATCCAGAAACTGGGCTATAAGATAGGCGGCCAGAGAAGCGCCCACGGCAATAAAGGTATAGCTGAACGCTTTATTGAACTCCTGGTTGCTTAGCGGAGACCATGAAGTGGCCTCTGCCGATGAGGCAAGCAGGACAATGCCCAGGGCAAATGCGCTGGCAAAAACCCCCGCAACAACAACACGATTGGCTCTTTTTCGACCATAAACCTCAGATATTACGTCGGTTACCAGAAAGGTTACCGGGTAAGCAATAATGCCCACGCTCAACTCGAAGTTGTACAGGCCAAAGGGCGTCCAGGTGAAGAATTTTTGAAAGATCAGGTTGCTGGTAACCAGAGAGGTTATAAATAGTCCTCCCAGGATAAGATACAATCGTTCCGCACTTTCCCTTTGCCGGGGGCTGAGTTCCATATTTGCCTGTTGGTTGGTTGTTATGGGTAACAATCTGCCCGGGTAAATTGTTGCGCAACCTGATGATGAATGCTTATTCCTGTCTGGCAATTTCGTGAAGGTACATCCTGATGGTGTTGTCGAGTCCGAAATACAGCGCATCGGAAATCAGGGCGTGTCCGATGGATACTTCGAGAAGACCCGGAATGTTTTTAACAAAATAATGCAGGTTCTCGAGATTAAGGTCGTGTCCGGCATTCAGCCCCAGGCCTGCTTCAGCGGCCGCCCGGGCAGCCATTACAAACGGCCGGATGGCCTGTTCGGGATTTCGGGGGTAATGAACCGCATAGGGTTCGGTGTACAGCTCTACCCTGTCTGTGCCTGTTTCAGCGGCTTTGTGGATGCGCTCGGGGTCGGTTTCGATAAACAGGGAAGTGCGGATTCCTTCTGAATGAAAGGCTGCTACCACATCCTTGAGCAGGGATGCATGCCGGATGGTATCCCAGCCGGCATTGGACGTAAGGGCATTGGGCGGATCAGGAACCAGGGTTACCTGAGCGGGCTTAACGCCGATTACCAGGTCAATGAATTTTTTGCTTGGGTATCCTTCAATGTTGAATTCAGTGGTT
>CAZFOI010000082.1:0-6957 GCA_964520605.1 uncultured Bacteroidales bacterium | reverse complement strand
ATCCCCGCAGTGCAGCAAAGGTTGCGGAACTCACCAGTGAGATTATTGCCTCCGAAAAACTTACCGCCCTTATGGTAACCCACTCCATGCAACAGGCAGTGGATTTACCGGATAGAATTGTCATGATGCACCGGGGCCGGATAGTGGAAGACCACCGCGATGAGCAGAAAAAGCGCGTCAGGATACCGGATTTAATGGCTATTTTTGACAGGGTTCAGAAAAGGGAATTATTTGACGCATCTGTGGCTGAAATGTTGCAGCATCAGTACGGTTAATTGTTATGAACAGAGGGCTCATATTCGACATTCGAAGGTATGCCGTACATGACGGCCCCGGAATCCGAACTTCGGTATTTTTTAAAGGCTGTCCGCTAAGATGCAGTTGGTGTCACAACCCGGAAGGACTGCTTGAAGAGCCCGAAACCATTTTTCGGGAAAGGATAATTGACGGCTGCCGCAAGAAGGTTCCTCAAACAGCAGGGAAATGGATGTTGGCCGCAGAAGTGATGCATGAAATTGAAAAAGATCTGCTGTTTTATGAGGAAAGTGGTGGGGGTGTGACCTTTAC
The DNA here is from genome assembly GCA_964520605.1 of uncultured Bacteroidales bacterium. Classification (GTDB taxonomy): domain Bacteria; phylum Bacteroidota; class Bacteroidia; order Bacteroidales; family UBA7960; genus CAZFOI01. The sequence goes on along the minus strand of CAZFOI010000082.1, from coordinate 6,390 downwards.
CGGGGGTGAACCCGGAATGCAGCCGGAATTCCTGCTCGGATTGCTCACCTTGTGCCGGATCAGAGGCATTCACTCAGCCATTGATACAAGCGGTCATGTGCCACAAGACGTATTCTTTCAGCTGGCAGAGGCCTGCGATATGATTTTGTTTGATGTTAAATGCGCAGATCCGCTCCTGCACAAAAAACATACGGGTACTGATAACAAAACCATTATAAGCAACCTGTTGAGCCTGAATAAGCTTAAGACAGTTATAATGATCCGCATACCACTTATTGGCGGGTTTAACGATACGCTATCGGAGATGCAGGCGATTGCAGGCCTGCTAAAGGAGGTCAGGACAGGTATTGCCGGAATCAGCCTTCTGCCAAATCATGGTATGGGGGTGGCAAAGTACCAACGCATGGGATTGACCATTCCCGATCTGCTCACATCCAAACCACCTGAGGATTTTATAAAAGAGGCAGAAGCATTCTTTTCACAATCAGGTTTTAACGTAAAAATCGGAGGATAACCTGAATATCTTATGATTACACAAAGGGTTCATGAATTAAGAAGACAAAGCCTTGAGGCTGTTAACACCCTCCATCACGAAAGGGCGTTATTGGCAACCCGTTTTTATCGCGATCATTTACCTGCTGATGAACCGATTGTAGTGCAAAGGGCTTTGCTTCTGAAATATATCCTGGAAAACAAACAGGTTTATATTGGCAAGGGGGAGCTGATTGTTGGCGAACGCGGACCTGCTCCCAAAGCCACTCCCACCTATCCTGAAATATGTCTGCATTCCATTGATGACCTGGATATTTTGCACAACCGGCAAAAAGTCAGTTTCATGGTCTCTGAAGAAACCCGCAAAGTATACAAAGAAGAAATTATTCCTTTCTGGCAGGGTAAAACCCACCGCGACCGTCTAATGGCCAGCATGACAGATGAATGGCTTATCGCCTATAAGGCAGGTGTTTTTACAGAGTTTCAGGAACAAAGGGCCCCGGGGCATACCGTACTGGGAAAAAAGACCTGGGGGCTTGGCATGCTTGATCTAATACAGCAATGTGAGAACGTTGGCAGGTCTCTGTCTCAAACAGAAGAAAACCGGGAAAAGGCGGATCAGTTAAGGGCCATGCAGATAGCAGCCCATTCCCTGATTGCTTATGCCCAAAGGCATGCAGAAAAACTGGAGTCATTGTCAGTTTCAGAACCCTCTGAAAAGCGACGTGAGGAACTCATGCTAATGGCCGATATTTGCCGCAGGGTTCCTGCCCATGCTCCCCGAACATTTCGGGAAGCCCTTCAGCATTATTGGTTTATTCATCTGGCAGTAATAACCGAGTTAAACCCATGGGATTCTTTCAATCCGGGCAGACTGGATCAGCACCTGCTGCCATTCTATCGTAAAGATATTCTCGAAGGGACAACTACCCCGGAGCAGGCAAGGGAATGCCTGCATTGTTTCTGGATAAAATTCAACAACCACCCCTCTCCTCCCAAGGTTGGGGTAACCGCACAAGAGAGCAATACATATACAGACTTTGCCCTTATCAATCTGGGTGGATTGACAGAAAAGGGAGAGGATGCGGTTAATGAACTGAGTTACCTTATATTGGAAGTAATTCAGGAAATGCGGCTGCTGCAACCCGGCAGCATGATTCAACTCAGCAAACACAACCCGGATGCTTTTGTTCATAAGGCCCTGGATATCATCAAGACCGGTTTTGGGCAACCTTCCATTTTCAATACCGATGTGATCATTGAGGAACTGACCCGACAGGGAAAAACCCTTGAGGATGCAAGAAACGGGGGTGCCTCCGGCTGTGTGGAATCAGGGGCTTTTGGATGCGAAGCCTATATGCTGACCGGATACTTTAACCTTCCCAAGATTCTGGAAATCACACTCAGAAATGGTTATGATTTCCGAACCAAAACAAGACCGGGACTTGAAACGGGTGATGCGGGTCTTTTTGTATCTTTTGAAGCGCTGTTGCAGGCATTCAGGCGTCAGATTCATCATTTTGCAGAAATCAAAATGCAGGGGAATCGTCAGATTGAAGCATTGTTTGCTTGCCATCTGCCATCCCCGTTTTTGTCATTACTAATAGATGACTGTATAGAAAACGGCAAAGATTACAATGCCGGTGGCGCCCGATACAACACCAGCTATATACAGGGCGTGGGTCTGGGCAGCGTAACCGATTCGCTCACGGCATTGAAGCATCATGTGTTTGAGAACAGGTCTTTGAGCATGAATGAAATGCTTTCAGCCATTTCGGATAACTTCCAGAACTACCAGAATTTACGAGAATCCCTCTTATACGATACACCCAAATACGGCAATGATGATCCACGCGCTGATTCCCAGGCCAGGCAAACCTTTGATTTCTTTTTCGAAGCCATAGATGGCAAGCCATGCCATAGAGGGGGAAGCTTTCGCATAAACATGTTGCCCACCACAAGTCATATTTATTTTGGCAGTGTTTGCGGTGCAAGCCCGGATGGGAGGCTGGCAGGCAAACCGCTTTCTGAGGGCATCAGCCCTGTTCAGGGTGCCGACAGAAAAGGCCCCACTGCCATTTTGAAATCTGCCGTTGTATTCGATCACGTACTAACGGGTGGCACCCTCTTAAATCAAAAATTCACCCCTTCATTTTTCAATGATTCAGACAGTTATAAAAAACTGACTGCACTGATCAGATCCTATTTCCGTATGAATGGCCATCACATTCAGTTTAATGTGGTCTCTGCAGACACCCTGCGCAAGGCCCAAAAGCACCCTGAAGAATACAGTGGGTTGATTGTGCGTGTGGCAGGTTATTCTGATTATTTCAATGACCTTGGCGAAGACCTTCAGAATGAAATCATTGCAAGAACTGAACACGGAGAGGAAACATGATCAGGTATCACAGGGTTCCCGCATCAAGGTTGGCAACATTTGATACTTTCAGTGTAGGCCTGAAAAGACACCACGTAAGCGCACTGCTGGAAGCGGACATTACCCTTGCCAGATCAAAGCTCAGGTCTGCAAGAAGAAGCGGAAAGAACATTTCACTCACGGCATGGCTAATCGGTATAATTGCCCGAACAGTGGCTGATCACCCGAGAGCTGCAGCGTACTTCCAAGGCAAACGAACCCTTAAGAGCTTCGACCAAATAAAAGTGGCTTTGCTGATTGAGAAGACAGTGAACGGCGAAAAAGTCCCCCTACCACTGCTAATTGACGAAGCCAATACCAAGAATCCAGAGGAAATCACCTCCCTGATAGCACGTGCTGTAACAATGGAAGGTAATGCAGATATAATTACAATCAATCAGTCTTCAGGATGGCTTCAGCATTTGTATTATCACCTGCCAGGCAGTATCAGGAGGCTGTTCTGGAAGGTTTTAATCAAAAAACCAGATTGGGCATATGGCTTGATGGGCAATGTATCGATCAGTTCCCTCAGCGGAATGGGGAAAATTAACGGGTGGTTTATTCACCGCTCAGTTCATCCGATTTCATTTGGTCTGGGAGCTGTGGTTAAAAAACCAGCCATTTATGAAGATCAGGTTTGTATCAGGGAGATGCTGCATTTTACCGTTCTTCTCGACCACGATCTTATAGACGGAGCGCCCATGGTGAGATTTGTTAACGACTTGATTCACAGAATATCTGAAGCCGATGGCTTATAATTCAATTCATATGAAAAGACACGACATCTTAACCGGACTCATATTATTTCTGCTTGGTCTGACGGGTGTACTCTCATTGCTTACCATGGAGATTCCCCTGTCTGATGACACACTGGCTCTGTTAACCGAACAGCTTACCCCGGAGCAAATCCGCTGGATAATGCTACTGAATCCAAGCATTTTACTGCTTGTCGCAACCACTATCGGAACCCTTCTTTTTCGGAAATCCGGCCTTCAGGTACCCGTTATCGGCTCCCTCATCAAAGGAGAAAGGCCATTGGGTTTGCGCGATGTTGTAAGGTATGGTCTTGTTTTGGGATTGGCTACAGGAGCCCTGCTTATGTTGATGTCTAAGGCTTTCGATCGCTTCATACCCCAGGATTTCATCGCCTTGTCGGAAAGTCTTCAGCCTTCCCTGGCCGCTCGTTTGCTATACGGTGGAATAACCGAAGAGCTGCTGGTACGCTTTGGTTTAATGGGTTTTGTTGTATGGCTGCTGAAACAATTTGCCAGGCCAAATGCCCAATGGGTATATTTTGCAGGCATTGTTGCGGCAGCTTTGGTATTTGCCCTGGCCCACCTTCCGGTTGCATTCGAAGCCGTGGCTGAACCTTCCGCAATATTGATTGTCTACATCCTTATTGGCAATTCAATCGGTGGCATCGTTTACGGTTGGTTATACTGGAAGAAAGGGCTCGAATCGGCTATGCTGGCGCATATGGCCACCCATTTGGCCATGGTGCTGATTGGGTTGGTTTAATAAAATAAATATAATTTTGACAATCAATAATCATGACCATGAACACAGAAATCGATCGCTACATCCGGGAAGCCCCGCAGAATCAAAGAGAAATCATGGAAACCATTCGGGCATTGATGCACAAGGCCCTGCCCGGATTATCAGAATCATTTAAATGGAGCCGGCCTGTTTTCGGACTCAACAAGGATTTTGCTTACCTAAGGGCTTCAAAGACCCACGTCACCTTGGGTTTCTATACGGGAGAAAACCTTCCAGATCCCGGCAATAAGCTTGAAGGCACGGGAAAAGACATGCGCCATATCAAGCTAAAAAGCCTTCAGGATATTGATGCCGGCGAATTAAAGCAATGGTTTGGCATTCTAGCCGCCAGGTAAACAATTCAGCTAAGATAGTAGGGAAAAGCGCTATCTCCGCTTTTGCGCCGGTGCATTTCCCTGGCTGGGATCATTTACCAGCCTTACAGGCAGAAAGCCTTCAGGATAATGCGTAACGTAACTTTCTCCGAACAATCTGTTGTGAATGATGGTGTTGCGATAAATTTCCCAGTCGAAACGGCCTTTTCGCCTGAAATACAGGGTAATCATCGAAGAGGTCATTACAATGAAGGTAGAGTATAGAATGGCCAGCCAGAGCATCGGACTCTGATAGGGTTCCTGAAAACTCAGCAGGATAACCGCAAAGGCCACAGGGCCATTCTGAATACCGGTTTCAAGGGAAATGGCCCTCTGGAAAAGTGGATACATTCCCATCAGACGAGACAGCCAATACCCAAAGAAAAAGCCTGCCAGGCCAATGCCAACTGCCCCTATATACACCTCAACGGGTGTGCGGGCAAAAAGTCCTCCATGGCGAATAAAAGCCGTTCCAAGCAAATAAAGTATTACCAGAATGGCCACAAAACCGGCAGTATCTTCAGCAGTCTTTGCCCAACCCGGGGATTTTCTCCTAAGTATCATACCAATGGCCACCGGAACAAGAACCAGAACCAGAGAGCTAATGATATTTCCGGTGGGAATGATGAATTCCGCACTACCCCCTCCCTCCTGCTGCATTACAGCGGTAATCTGACGGGTAAAGTCTCCTGTGTAGAGTTTTAGAACCACGGGCATCATTACCAATGCCAGGATGGTAGATGCGGTGGTCATGGAGATACTCAAAGCCACTGATCCCCTTGAAAAATAGGTAAACATATTCGAAGTGGTTCCGCCCGGCAGTGAGCCGATCAAAATAAGCGAAATGGCAAAAGCAGGGGGCATTTTTAATATGGTTGCCAATGTAAATGCAATCAAAGGCATAAGGCCAAATTGGGAAATAAACCCAATTAAAACCCCACGGGGTTTGCGGGCAACGGCCCTGAAATCATCAATTGTCAGGCTGGATCCCATGCCAAGCATGATAACAAAAATCATGATAGCCAGCAAAGCCTGATCATGTCCATACAACAATTGTGTAGTAAATTCCATAATAACAATATTTTAACCGATTACTGGAAATTTATTTCGTTAGAAAACAGGTCATCAATCACATGATTGAATTTCTCATGCACCACATGACGTTTTACCTTATGAAGATTGGTCAATTCGCGGCCAACTTCGAAACTTTCCGGCAGAATCCGGAAGTCGCGGATGTGTTCATAACGTTTGAAACCCTCAGAGACAGAAATCATTCTGCGGATTTCATCACGTATAATCTTACGGGCTTCAGGATTCAGGGCAAGTTCCTCAGCAGATTGCTCCTGGAACCCGGCTTCCCTGAATTCTGCAAGTGTAGGAACAATGAGCGTACCCAGGAATTTCTTATCCTGACCAACCACCATGCACTGCTCAATGAATTGGCTCTGCTGTAAGCGCATTTCTATGGGTTCGGGTTCCACATTTTCACCACTCGACAAGACTATGGTTGCTTTACTGCGGCCGAGGAGTTTGAGGCAAAGATGGGGGGTAATCATTCCAACATCTCCGGTA
>CAZFOI010000081.1:0-7051 GCA_964520605.1 uncultured Bacteroidales bacterium | reverse complement strand
GATGAGCGATGAGACCATTATCGTAAGGAACCAGGGAACCATTTTTATTGGTGGCCCTCCCCTGGTTAAGGCCGCAACCGGAGAGGAAGTTACCCCTGAGGAGCTTGGCGGGGCGGAGGTTCACACCACCCGCAGCGGGGTGGCAGATCATATGGCAGAGAATGACTACCATGCCATTGCCATTTGTCGCAGCATTTTTGAAACACTGCAGCCGGGCAAAAAACAAGCCCTGCTCAGGCGCAAGCCTGAACCACCGCTGTATGACCCCGCAGAGCTGTATGGCATTATCCAGGCCAATCCCAAAAAGCAGACCGATCCCTATGAAATCATCGCCAGAATTGCCGATGGGAGTCGTTTTCATGAATTTAAAGCCAGGTATGCCACCACACTGGTTACAGGCTTTGCCCATATAATGGGGTATCCGGTTGGTATTATCGCCAATAACGGGGTGCTTTTTGCCGAGTCTTCCCTGAAAGGAACGCATTTTATCGAACTCTGCAATTTCAGAAAAATCCCCTTGCTGTTTTTGCAAAACATTACGGGTTTCATGGTTGGCAGGAGTTATGAAAATGCGGGTTTGGCCAGAGATGGTTCCAAACTGGTTCATGCCGTAGCCAATGCAAGTGTTCCCAAAATCACGATTATCACCGGGGGTTCCTATGGTGCGGGCAATTATGCCATGGCAGGCAGGGCTTTTGATCCCAACTTCCTGTTTATGTGGCCGGCATCCAGGATATCCGTTATGGGAGGGATGCAGGCAGCCAATGTGCTGGCTCAGGTCAAAATTGACCAATTACTGGCAGCCGGGAAACCGGTTGATGAGGATGAAATCCAGAAAATGAGGGATGGCATTCTGGCCAAGTATGAAGAAGAGGGTTCGGCCTATTACAGTACTTCCCGTCTGTGGGACGATGGCATTATTGACCCGGTACAGACCAGGGAGGTAATAGGACTTGCGATTGCAATCTCTCTGAATCGGCCTTTTGACGAACCCCGCAGTGGGGTATACAGAATGTAATTACATATCTGGTCATGAACAAAGGACAGGAATACGAAACGCTGATTGTTCAGCAGGAGGCTGGCTGTGCAACCATTTGGCTGCACCGGCCCCATCGCCGCAATGCCATAAACGGACTCATGGCAGATGAACTCTCAGAAGCCATTCAGCTGCTTGCCCGTGATGCGCAGGTAAGGGTGGTGGTCATCAGGGGCAGGGGCGATCATTTCTGTGCCGGAGGTGATCTTGAATGGATGGGCAGTGACCCGCCTGAGGGCGTGGCCTCTCCTGCCTACAGACTGGCCGATCTTTTTTCCCGGCTGTATGCATTTCCCAAACCTTTGATTGGTGTGGCCCATGGCAGTGCCATGGGGGGCGCCATGGGTTTGCTGGCGGTTTGCGATTATGTAATTGCACAAAAGGATGCTTCCTTTGCCTTCAGTGAGGTTACCCTTGGCATAGTGCCCGCCACAATTTCACCTTTTGTTGTTAAGCGCATTGGGGAATTTCGTGCCCGACAACTTATGCTTTCCGGAAGACGCATAAAAGCCGACGAAGCCATGGCATTTGGCCTGGTGGAAGAAATAGCAGATGCAGAATCAACCGGGTCAAGACTGGCTGAAATTGCCGGCGGATTTGCCGCAAATGCCCCTGAGGCCATGATGGCCTGCAAGCAATTGATAAGGCATGTTTCCGGGCATGATCTTAATAATGATCTGATGGAGCATGTAGCCCGGGTGCTTGATGAGATCAGAAAAAGCGAAGAAGCGAAAGAGGGCTTTGCCGCCTTTCTTGAAAAACGCAAACCACGCTGGAACGAATCCCAAACACCATGATTATTCCAATACAAAAAGTTTTGGTTGCCAACAGGGGCGAAATTGCCCTGCGCATATTCAGGACGCTCCGACGCATGGGCATTCAGAGCGTGGCCATTTATGCCGGAACCGACAAGGGGCATACAACAGGGGCCGATGAGGTATGGCCCATGAGCGGACAAAACCTGTCAGAAACCTATCTGAATGCAGAGCAAATCATCAGGATTGCAAAGCAAAGCGGAGCCGATGCCATTCATCCGGGATATGGGTTTTTATCAGAGAATCCTGATTTCTCAGCCATGGTTCGCAGTGCCGGGTTGGTGTTTATAGGTCCATCTGACGCTGCCATAAGGGTAATGGGAAACAAATCCCAGGCACGCAAACTGGCTGAAGACCATAATGTCCCGGTTATTGCAGGAGTAACAGGACATCCTTCTGAAATGGAGGCAGCGGCCTTAAGCCTCGGGTTTCCGCTATTGGTGAAAGCTGCTGCAGGCGGAGGGGGTAAGGGAATGCGCATTGTTCAATCCGAAAAACAACTGAAAGAAACCCTCGATGCCGTTAGCCGGGAAGCCCTCAGTTATTTTGGCAACGGAGAAATTTACCTTGAGCGGTATCTTGAGAATCCCCGCCACATTGAAATACAATTACTTGCAGACCATCATGGTCAGACCCTCTGCCTGTTCGAAAGAGAATGCTCGGTTCAAAGACGCTATCAAAAGATCATAGAGGAAGCACCGGCTCCCTTTATTTCCGATACCTTGCGCCAGAACCTCATGCAATCTGCAAAAAGACTTGCTCAGGCAATTTCCTATTCAAATGCAGGTACCATAGAGTTCCTGGTGTCGGGAGAAGCGTTTTATTTTCTGGAAATGAATACCAGAATTCAGGTAGAACACCCGGTTACCGAAAAGATTACGGGATTGGACATAGTGGAACAGCAGTTGCTGATTGCCATGAACAAACCCCTGGGTATTAATCAGGAAGATTTAAAAATACAGGGCCATGCCATTGAAGTAAGGGTATATGCAGAAGATCCATACAACGGATTCAGGCCTTCACCCGGAAAGCTTTTGCATTATCAGGAACCCGTAATGCCGGGCCTTCGCATAGATTCTGCCATGCAGGGACAGATGGAAATAAGCAGCCTGTATGATCCGATGATAAGCAAAATGATTGCCCATGGGAAAGACCGGTCAGAAGCCCGGGATATCCTTATGGATGCCCTTTCCTGCTATGCTGTACACGGCATCAGGACCAACATTTCATTCCTTTACGATTTGCTGGGCTCCGGGGAGTTTTTGACCACCCCTCCGGATACAGGTTATTGCGATCGCTTTATGCAGCAGGGTTTTTCCGCGGCCGATTTGCCGACAGAGGACTTCCAATGGATACTGCCTGCTTTTTTATTCGCTGCAACGGCCGCTTTCAATACCATCGGCAGCGATGAATCTTCGCCCTGGCATCAGGGGGGATTCTGGAGACCCCTGATCATGACCAAACTTTGTGTAGATGAAAAGGAAAGGAATACAGGGGCTTTTGTGAGAAATGGGAATCAGGTGCAGTTAATTGAAGGAGGAGATCTTCATGCCTTTTCCCTGGTTTCAAAAGACGCCAATCAAATGGTACTGCACTTCAATGGCAGGGACGAACTGATTCGGTATTCCGTTTCTCCTGATGAACTCATCTGGTTGCAGCGCGGAAGCAGGGCGCATGCAGTAAGGTTTTGCCTGCGACTGGATGAAGACGAGGTAAATGCCAGAAGTCATAATCCCTCACTGAACAATGGGGGCATGGTTTTTTCTCCTATGCACGGACGCATTGTTAAGGTTGATGTTGTTCCGGGCCAGGAAGTTAACAAAGGGGATACCCTTTTGATACTGGAATCCATGAAGATGGAAAACAAGGTGTTGGCTTCAGCCAGGGCTGTGGTAGAAAGCATACATGTAAATGAGGGAGAAATGGTCGCCGAAAAAAGCCCTTTGGTATATCTTTCATCCGGCATTTAACCCATTTTTTATTCCAGATTATTTAATTTGTTACTTTTGAAAACCCTTTCCCGGTATTTTTTGTTATCTAGTTTTACCAATGTTACGAATTCATGAAGAACAGCCCGTATTTAACCAAGGAACATGAAGAATTGAGGCAGCGCGTACGCGAATTTGCCGAGAGAGAAATCCGTCCTGTTGCGGCCGAATTGGACGAAAAAGAAGAGTTTTCCATTGAGCTGACAGCCAAAATGGGTGAGATTGGCTTGTTCGGGATGCAGGCCCCAAAAGAATATGGAGGCCAGGCGCTCGACACACTTTCTTATATTATCGCTGTTGAGGAACTTGCCCGTATAGACAGTTCCCAGGCGGCCACGGTTGCCGCCGTAAACTCCCTTGCCATAGGACCATTGTTAAAATATGGAACGGAAGAACAAAAACGTAAGTACGTTCCGCAATTGTGTACCGGCAAAATGGTGTGGGCTTTTGGCCTTACCGAAGACAATGCCGGATCGGATGCCATGGGTTCGGAAACCACAGCCGAGCTCATAGATGGCCATTGGGTAATCAATGGTTCCAAATCCCATATTACCAATGCTACCTCGGCCATTAGCGGAGGCGTTACGGTTCAGGCAGTGACTTCAGTTACGGACGGACGCAAAAAACTCTCGGCCATCATAGTAGACAAAGACACCCCGGGATATACCACCGAACGTATGACCGGCAAGCTCATGTGGCGTGCCAGCGATACAGGGCGTCTGCATTTTAAGAATTGCAGGGTTCCGGCTTCCAATATTTTGGGCGAGCCAGGGCAGGGAGGCCGCATCATGTTAAACACCCTGGATTCGGGTCGTCTTTCCATTGCTGCCATTGGCCTGGGCCTGGCCCGTGGGGCATTTGAGGCTGCCATGGAGCATTCCAAGAAGAGGGTGCAATTCGGACAATTCATTTCAAAATTCCAGGCAGTGGCTTTCAAGCTGGCCGATATGGACATGAAAATAGAGCTTGCACGCAATACACTTTACAATGCCTGCTGGAGAAAAGACAACAACCTGCAGTATGCCCGCGAATCTGCCATGGCAAAACTGTATTGCTCTGAAATAGCCCGCGAGGTTGCTGACGAAGCCGTTCAGGTTTTGGGAGCCCGCGGATTGTTTAAGCCCAACGAAGTTGAAAGATTTTACCGCGACCAACGTTTGCTGCAAATTGGCGAAGGTACCTCTGAGATCCTGAGAATGGTAATTTCCCGCTATCTGGGATTATAAGTTTCCAATGGAAGACCGCAAAAAAGACCATATCGACCTGGCTTTTACTTCAAGGATTCCGGCCATAGACATGGATGCCCGTTTTTTTTACGAGCCCATCTTAAGTGCCCATCCTTCGGGTGGCATACCCGAAACCTTGTTTGCCGGGAAAAAAATGCGGCTTCCCATATGGGTGTCAAGCATGACCGGAGGAACCAGGCTGGCGGGAACCATCAACCGGAATCTGGCCATGGCCTGCAGGGAGTTCGGTATGGGTATGGGCCTGGGTTCCTGCAGGATACTGCTTGAAGACGACACCCATCTTCCGGACTTTGACGTACGCGATCTGATAGGCTATGACCTGCCTTTTTATGCCAATCTGGGCATCAACCAACTCGAAATCCTGATTGAACAGGATCGGATTGATCTGATCCGGAAACTGGTAGACCGGCTCAGGGCAGACGGCATCATGATCCATGTGAACCCGTTTCAGGAATGGTTTCAACCGGAGGGCGACAGACTGAAACACCCACCCATAGACTCGGTAGAGACCCTGCTCAATGCGGTTGATTTTCCGGTAGTGGTTAAGGAAGTAGGACAGGGAATGGGCCCTGAAAGTCTCAGGCGCCTGCTTGCCCTGCCCCTGGCTGCCGTTGAGTTTGCTGCTTTTGGAGGAACCAATTTTGCCAAACTTGAGCTGTTAAGAAGCGATCCTTCGGAGCATGACCTGTTTGAACCCCTGTCAAAAATCGGACATGATGCCGTGCAGATGCTCTCTATGGTAAATCATCAGATTTCCTCTGATCCGGCATCCGTGAATTGCAAAAGCCTGATTATTTCAGGAGGCATTCAAACATTTCTTGACGGTTATTACCTGATAGGCAAATCCATGCTCCCGGCCGTTTACGGTCAGGCTTCCGGTTTTCTGAAACATGCCAGGGAAGATTACGAAACGCTTCGAAAGTATGTTGCAGGCCAGGCCAAAGGACTTGAGCTGGCTTACGCTTATCTGAAGATCCGATGAAAAATGCTGCCCTTATTTCCGGATTCTCAAAACTTTCCCAACAGGAGAAAACAAGACTGGTGACGGAATTGCTGGCCAATCCTGCTGCTGCCCGGGAAACACTGAGCTCATTTTTTCATCCGGACACAGAAATTCAATCCCGATTATCAGAATTCAGCGAAAATACCCTGAGCAATTTTGCCCTGCCCTATAGCATAGCGCCCAATTTCCTGATTGATGGCCGTATGTATATGGTTCCTATGGTAATTGAGGAAAGCTCCGTTGTGGCAGCAGCTTCTGCTGCGGCCAGGTTCTGGGCAGAAAGGGGTGGCTTCCATACCCGTATTCCCGGAACAGAAAAAAGCGGACAGTTCCATTTTCTATATCGTGGCGATCATGCCCGGATTGATGCTGCAAAAGATGATATTGCCCATTGGTTAAGGCAACATGCACACCACCTGGAAGAGAATATGAAAAAAAGGGGTGGGGGCATTGTGAGCATACGCATTGTAAAGAAGCCCGATATCGCCCCGGATTATTTTCAGGTTGATGCTGCATTTGAAACAGCCGACGCCATGGGTGCCAATTTTATCAATTCCTGCCTGGAGGTATTTTCCACCGCGCTTGGGGAATATTTTGAATCACATCCGGGTTTTGATGTTGCAGCCTATGAGCCCCTGATGGCCATCCTTTCGAATTTTACCCCTTCTTGTGTTGCAGAGGCCTGGGTAGAATGCCCGGTTGATTCACTTGGCAACATCAATGGTTTTGAGGCAGGGGAGTTTGCCCGCAGGTTTGTGCTGGCAACCACCATCGCACGAAAAGATGTATACCGGGCGGTAACCCACAATAAGGGCATCATGAACGGAGCAGATGCCGTGGTTGTTGCTACCGGAAATGATTTCAGGGCCATTGAGGCAGGAGTTCATGCCTATGCCTCCCATGGCGGATCTTACCGCTCATTAAGCGAAGCATCAATCCATGACGGCATCTTTCGATTTGGT
>CAZFOI010000080.1:0-7074 GCA_964520605.1 uncultured Bacteroidales bacterium | reverse complement strand
GAAGGAACGTTTCTCGCGGTAGCATTGCTACAACCACTTCATCCAGCGCAAGCCATGCCGAAAGCACTACCTGAAAATCCGGGATTATTCCTGAAATGGACAGGGTATCGTTTTGATATCCGATATAACTCACAACCAGCTTCGCCGGAAGGCGAGCCGGCAAACTTATTGAAAACCTGCCGGTATGATCGGTCACCGTTCCCTGGGTGGTGCCAAGCCAGTGTACATTGGCCCCTGGCAAAGGAAGAAACTGATCATCGGCAGCGGCGGTCTGGCGTTCCACCACCCTGCCGGAAAAAATTTGTTGTGCCATAGCTCCGGAGAGAAACACCAGAGGAAAGGCCATTGTCAATATGATTGATAAACGCTTCATTTTTAATATTCTTTACAATTATTCTGTTAATAATAGATACCTCACCGGCATGCCATGCCGGTAAATAAACAGGGTAAAGAATACTAGGCAATAAGCTTGAGGCAGTGGGCGAAAATTACAAATGATTTTCCGGTTAAGGCCGGGGGTGGGTCCCTGTAGGAAATTATCAGACCGATACCTTCATTAATCCGGGAATTGGCAAAGTCAGTGCATCCCATTGGCAGAATCAAAATATCCTGCTCGGTTTGCAAAGACCTTTCTTTTGCCGGAGTGGTTTCATACTCGGCTAAGAAATAGTGATACTGCGTATCACAACATGCGTCCTCTGCGAAATGATTCCCCAGGGTATCCTGGCAAGGGGTGGTAATTACAGCACAGCAGGCAACGCCGGCATTCTGTGCAGGGGCATTCATATCGGATGAGGCAGGCTGGCAACAGTCGTGATTGTTGCCAAAAAGCATTACCTCTTTGATGTCACAACCCAGGCAGGTGTGCACATACAACCTCATGCCACTGAAAGAAACCAGCAGCAATACCGCCGTAATCAGTGCAGCAAAGTTGAGTATATACCGCCTGAGGCTCATTTCTTACTTTTCGTTGTGGCGTTTGTTCTTTTTAAGCCAATCCGGATTGCGCTCATAAACACAGCAATGATGAAGGTTTGCGTGAGTTTTGTCATCGGTAAGGAAATTCTCGGTGTCATGGCCGGCCTTGGCAATGGCCCTTTCAATTTCCTCCTGATTGGTTCTGTCGGGCCGGAAACTCACCTTGAACATTTTGGTTTTCTGATCCCAGGTAGCGTTTCTTACGCCCCTTACCGTATAGGCAGCCTTTTCGATGCGGTCTTTGCACATACCGCAATTGCCCAAAACTTTAAACTCTGCTTCACCAGGGTTTTGTGGCGCAGATTGAGCAAATACCGATGAAAACAAAAAAAACAATAAGAAAGCCGGAATATAGGACAAATGTTTTTTCATTTCAGATAAAGATTAAATGATACGAGAAAGCAGCATCAACAAAAACATTACCATGCTGCTTTTTCCTACACAAATATAGGTAAATCCATAGCTGGCTGCAAGTTAAATTGTTCTAATTTTTTTATAATCTGTATATATACATTTGAACATCAGTGTGCTTGGGATTGTTTGATGTGTATGAAACAACATTTCAATAGCTTCTATGCCATCTGGCTCATTATGTTGATGTTGCCATTGGTATTGTCGGGCCAAAGAAGAAACAACCCATCAGATATGAGGATATCGTTGCCAGATAATGATCCGGGTAATTACCGGATTGTAAAAACCGAAGAAGCCTGGAAAGACCAGCTTACGCCCATGCAATACCATATCCTGAGGCAAGCGGGAACCGAAAGGCCTTTTACGGGAAAATACCATAATACAAGCCAGGCAGGCGTATATTTTTCAGCCGCAACGGGGCAACCCCTGTTTTACTCGGATACCAAATTTGACTCTGGCTGTGGCTGGCCAAGTTTTTTTGAACCAATTACTCCGGGTGCTGTTTATTACCGAACCGATCGCTCGCACGGGATGATCCGTACAGAAGTTATTGATGCCGGAAGCGGTTCGCACCTGGGACATGTTTTCAATGACGGCCCCCCTCCCACCGGACTGAGGTATTGCATGAACTCTGAAGCGCTTTTGTTTGTTGCCAAAGGAAAGCCCTTTCCGGAACTGGTTCAGCAATATATGCAATTAATTGCCAGTGAGGAAGAAAAAAGCCTTGTTAAGGCATATCTGAAGCCATAGCCGGTTGAACAAATTCATCAATCAAACTTAAGACTGATATCCAAAGCTTTTACTGAATGGGTTAGGGCTCCGATTGAAATGAAATCAACACCTGTAGCGGCTACTTCTGCAAGATTTCTCTGATCCATATTGCCGGAGGCTTCGGTCAATGCCCTTGTACTACAAAGTTGAACCGCCTGGCGCATCTCTTCAAGCCCCATATTGTCGAGCATGATGATATCCGCCCCTGCTTCCAGTGCTTCAACAACCTGTCCGATCGACTCAGCCTCAACCTCAATTTTAAGTGTGTGGGGGGCGTGCTTCCTGGCAGCATTAACGGCATTTACAATTCCCCCTGCAGCCCGAATGTGATTGTCCTTGATCAAAACCCCGTCTGAAAGGCTCATGCGATGGTTTACCGCCCCACCCATTCTTACGGCATATTTTTCCAAAACCCTGAGCCCGGGGGTTGTTTTTCTTGTATCCGTGATTCGGGTACGGGTATGTGAAACCTGCCCCACACACTGTGCTGTCAGGGTCGAAATACCGGAAAGCCGTTGCATAAAATTCAAAGCCAGTCTTTCTCCTGACAATATGCCATGGGCCGGGCCACTGATTCTTGCAATATTCAATCCCTGGTGCACCGTGTCTCCATCTTCTACCAAAGGGGCAAAGGAAATGGCCTGATCCAGCAGATAAAACACCCTTTGGGCAAGGGTAATCCCACAAACAATTCCGCCCTGTCGGGCAATAAACCTGCCGGTAATGGTTTTTCCCGAAGGGACAACGGCCTGAGTGGTAATATCTCCCGTGCCAATGTCTTCGGAAAGGGCCCGTTGAATCAGGTCGTCGAGCAGGAAAAGATTTAGCATGATCTGCTGTTTGGTTTCAAATGTAAGAAACTTCCAGCATTCTGTTCAATGCAGCAGCAGCTTTTTCTGCAGTCTCCCCATCAAGATTTACCTCTGGATATCCGTCTTCCAGTGATTTTTCCAGATCAGCGAGCATGGTCTTTTTCATGTTGGGGCAATACAGCTGATCCGAAAGCAGCACAAATGTCTTTTCCGGGTTCTTGTTTCTCAAAGGGTAAAGAACGCCTCCTTCGGTTCCAATAACAAATTCCCGGGCGCTGCTTTTGGTTGCATATTGAATGATTTGTTCCGTGCTGCCAACAAAGTCTGCCATTTCACAAACTCCTGATGGACATTCAGGATGGACCAGAACCAATGCCTCAGGCATCTGTTCCCTGGCCAGAATGACATCGGCCCCGGTTACGGAATGATGGGGAGGACAATAGCCGGAAAACGGGATTATATTCTTTTCAGGCAAACAGGCAGCCACATAGGAAGCCAAATGCTGGTCAGGAACAAATATCACGTCCCTGTTGGAAAGAGAACCTACAATTTTTACTGCATTGGATGATGTACAGCAGACATCACTCATGGCTTTGATCTCATAGGATGAATTAACGTAAGAAACTACAGCAGCCCCGGGGTGCTTACCAATAAGATGTTGCAAAGCATCCGGATCAATCATTTGCGCCATAGGGCAACGGGCACCGGGAGCCGGATTTAGGACTCTTTTCTGAGGGCTGAGCAATTTTGCACTTTCGGCCATAAAATCAACGCCACACACAACCACAACAGGACAATCCAAACCCGATGCATAACGACTAAGCGCGAGAGAGTCCCCAACATAATCTGCCACATCCTGAATTTCAGGCAATTGATAGTAATGAGCAAGGATTATTGCTTGTTTTTCCTGTTTTAATTGATTGATTCTTTGTAGCGAAGTCATGGTGTCGGTCCTGAATGTTTAGAAAAGGGACAAAAATAGACAATCCCTTCGGGCCGGCAAAATGATCACAAAAAAGTCAGGGATGCTAAATAAAAAAACCGTCAGGTGAATTTCTTCATCGACGGCTTTTCCTGGTAGCGGGGATAGGATTCGAACCTATGACCTTCGGGTTATGAGCCCGACGAGCTACCTCTGCTCCACCCCGCATCGTGTTATCAGGGGGCAAAATTAATGAATTATTACGGATAAACAAAATCTGATGGAAAGATTTTCGTCTGAAAAGCCTAACTTTGCAGCAATCAAATAAATGCATTCTTTTTCAAAACCACCAACGTGCACAAAGCAGGATACGTAAACATCATCGGGAAGCCCAATGCGGGTAAGTCCACCCTGATGAACGCGTTTCTCGGGGAGAAACTGTCAATTATTACACCCAAAGCCCAAACCACCCGGCACCGCATCCTGGGTTTGGCAAATGGGGAAGACTACCAGGTGGTTTTTTCCGACACCCCGGGAGTACTGAAACCAAACTACAAATTGCAGGAACAAATGATGGAAGCGGTAAGGGGAACCCTTTCCGATGCCGATATGTTCATAATCCTGTCTGAGATACACAATGATTTCGATGATCAGGAGATAATCGAGAAGATCAAAGGAACCGGAATTCCGGTTATGCTTCTGATTAACAAGATCGATCTCAGCAACCAGGACGAGGTAGCCTCAAAGGCTGAGCAATGGAAGAAAGCCCATCCGGGATGGTATGTATTGCCTGTTTCTGCTCAGGAAGGCTTCAATGTAGATATGGCCCTGAAGAAAATCATCGAATTGCTGCCCGAGTCGCCTCCCTATTACCCCAAGGATGAGTTGACCGACAAACCGGTGCGTTTTTTCATGTCAGAAATTGTAAGGGAAAAAATTCTGATGCTTTACCAGAAGGAGATCCCCTATTCCATCGAGGTAGTTACAGAGGAATTCCGTGAGGAAGAAAAACTTGTGCGCATTCGTTGCGTTATTCATGTGGCCAGGGAGTCGCAAAAGGGAATTCTGATAGGGCATCAGGGAAAAATGCTCAAAAAAGTAGGAGCTGAATCAAGAAAAGACATGGAAGGGTTTTTATCAAAAAAAGTCTTTCTGGAATTACACGTGAAAGTGAGCAAAAACTGGCGCGAAAACGAAATGCTGCTCAAGCGTTTCGGTTACAAACACTAAACAAGCTTAAGATTTATGTCAAATATTATAGCACTGGTAGGCAGGCCCAATGTGGGCAAATCCACTCTATTTAACAGGCTTACCGGGGAAAGAGCAGCGATCGTTGACCCCACAGCCGGGGTAACACGGGACAGGCATTACGGGAAAAGCGACTGGAACGGAATTGAATTTTCTGTTATAGATACCGGTGGCTACGTTCATGGCTCCGATGATGTTTTTGAAGAACAAATCCGTTCTCAGGTAGAAATTGCACTGGAAGAAGCCAGGGTCATTTTGTTTCTGGTTGATGCCATTGAGGGGATTACCCCTTTGGACGAGGAGGTTGCCCGGATGCTCAGAAAAAGCAAAAAGAAGGTTGTTGTTGTGGCCAATAAGGCAGACAATCATCGAATGGCCGATGAAGCATCGGTTTTTTACTCTCTTGGGCTTGGTGAAGTATATGCCGTATCTTCTATTAACGGAAGCGGAACCGGAGACCTGCTTGATGCGGTGGTAAAGGATATGGATAATTTACCAGATAATGAGCCTGAAGAAGACCTCCCCCGCTTCGCGGTTATTGGCAGGCCCAATGTGGGAAAATCATCACTAATCAATGCCCTTATCGGGCAGGAGAGAAATATTGTAACAGATATCCCGGGCACCACCCGTGATTCCATTTATACCCGATACAAAGGCTTTGGTTTTGACTTTTTTCTGGTTGACACCGCCGGATTGCGAAAGAAAAAAAGCGTAAATGAAAACATAGAGTTTTACTCAGTAATGCGTTCGGTCAGGGCCATTGAACATGCCGATGTATGCCTGATGCTGGTTGATGCCACCAGGGGATTTGAGTCTCAGGACATGAATGTTATGAGCCTTGCTTTAAGAAACAATAAAGGGATTGTGGTCCTGGTTAACAAGTGGGACTTAATTGAAAAAGACACCCATTCCACCAAGCGCATTGAAGCAGAAATCAATGAAAAAACAGCACCTTTTACTGATTTCCCGGTAATTTTCACCTCTGCCCTGACCAAACAGCGAATTTATAAGGCCATGGAGGTTGCCCTTGAGGTTTACCAAAACCGGAAACGCAAAGTATCAACAAGCCAGCTTAATGATGTCCTTCTTCCCATCATCGGGTCGCAACCGCCACCAGCTGTAAAGGGGAAATATGTGAAAATCAAATACATTACCCAGCTTCCCACATATTATCCGTCTTTTGTCTTTTTCTGTAATCTGCCCCAGTATGTTAAGGAACCCTACACCCGGTTTTTAGAAAATCAGATTAGAAAACACTGGAACTTTTCCGGGGTTCCGATTCAGGTCTATATGAGAAAGAAGTAAACATGTCTGCAAATACATCAAGAATAGACAAGTGGCTTTGGTGTGTAAGATTGTTTAAAACCCGGAGCCAGGCAACCGAGGCATGCAGGGCTGGCAAAGTAAAAATTGATGGGCAGGCAGTGAAACCTTCGCGTGAAGTATTGGCAGGCCAGCTGATTCTGATACAAACCGGGATCATTACCCGCAGCATAAAAGTGCTTGATCATCCAAAGAGCCGGGTTGGTGCAGCCTTGGTTCCAATCTATATGCAGGATCTTACCCCGGAAGAAGAACTGATGAAACCCACCCTGATCCGGTCATCAGCGATAACAAGAAACCGGGGTGCAGGCAGGCCTACAAAGAAAGAGAGAAGGGATATAGGGGAATGGTTCGGCTGGGATTGATTCATAGTGGGATTTCTTCCATCCCGGCAGATACATCCATAGGCTCGTCGGATATCGATTTGGGCAGGGTAAAAAAGAAACAGCACCCATTTTCACTTCCAGCAGATTCCACCCAGATCTTTCCCGAATGGTTTTCAATGATTCTCTTTACATAAGCCAATCCGAAACCGGAGCCCTCAGACCTGGTGTCAAGCTGAAAGAATACATCAAAAATCTCCTGCTGATTGCCTGAAAGGAGTCCAAT
>CAZFOI010000079.1:0-7079 GCA_964520605.1 uncultured Bacteroidales bacterium | reverse complement strand
TTCCAAAATATGGAAGCATCATGATGGAAAGCAGGTTGTATGCATTGCGGTAAAAGGCTACGCTTGAGTAATTCAGTCCAAGACCGTATTCAAAAAACAGTATGATAACGGTGTAGGAGCCCATAAACCCAAATCCATACAGCATAAAGCCCGATTGGAAATGCCGGAATGGCAGGTTTTTTTTAAGAATTCCACGCATTTCAGAAATGGACTTACCTATACCTGCCCAAACTGTTTGGGTTGATTCCTCAGGAGGTTTTTCGCAATACGGAATCATTGCCAGAAGAAAAATCGAAACCGCACCCAAAATGGCAGCAACAGGAAAAACATACACAAACACATAATTGTCCAAGTCGAGCAAAAGACCATATGCAAAGGTGGTCAGCATCATCACAATGCTCTTCAGCGTGGTTGCATAGCTGTAGAGTTTGCCAAAATGATCATGGCGGTAAGTGGTTTTAAGGAAAAGGTTGATGATGGGGAAAACTACCGGATTTGCCAGATAATATATCAGAAAAACAATCAGAAAAACAATATGGTAAATCGATGTTCCACTTAGCATTTCCGGATCTCTCGGAAAGAAAAAGAGAAAAAGTAAGGGCAATCTTGTAATGATGGCTGTTCTGTGCAGCAGTTTTTTCTTGTTTCGAATCCGCCTCAGAAACTCATTAAAGAAGATCAGCAATATGAAAACAACCGTGGCAAACTGAAACAGAAGACTTGCCTGGTAGCCTGATCCGTGAAGACTTTTGACAAAAACAAACTCATTCAGGGCAATGATTCCGGCAAGAATGCCTTCGATTAATGAGTATGCCATGTGCAGGGAAAATGTCTTTTTCTCCCTCTTGTTTAAACCTTCTGAGATCCGTGCAAGCATTTATTGAACAGGCATTGATGCCGGTGTTTTCAGAAAAAGTATTTGATGGCGGCAACCAGACGGGTATTTCCAGCCGGACTGGTGTCAATGAAACGGAAACGATTGTCGGGAATGCCGTAAGCGGCCTTATCAAAAACGACTTCTAACTGCAGGGCAAGGTTCTCTTTGTAATATACCATGCGGGGCGCGATTCTTTGAATATGGGAAATGTTGGCTCCCCTTGCCCAGATCTGACCATTAATGGCCTCACTTGTGCCCAGATTGGCAGAATAACCTCCAAAAATACCAACGCTTACTGGCCTGCTGGTTGATTCAATATCTACCCATGTTGAAACAACCTGCAGCCCGGAATAGGAGTACTCCATGCTTGTTGGGTCCATAATGGATGCTTCCCCATAACCACCCAGCATCACCAAATGACTGGCATTTTCAGAATAAATCCCCTGCAGCTTAAACAAAAAAGAGCTGGCTGAGACCTTGGCAAACAAGTTTCCGGAAAAGCCCCGCATAAAAGAGTCACTAAGATATCCACTGAGGGTAAGCCTGCGCGGTTTAAGGGAGAGATAACTTCCGGTAGCACCCACTTCCAGTCTGCCTTGTCTGAAAATGAATTGCGCAGCCAGTTCCGGCATTCCGCTGTTTCTGGCATACAGGGTAGATGTGCCCTCAGGGCCCAGACTGGCAAAATCATTCTGCATGACCAGCATGCCAGACAGTGTGAGATTTCCCAGAGTCTGTGAATACCTGATCTGGGGTGCGCGATTCAGCACATGATAGGGCACCGCTGCGCCAAATGTGATCATACCCGGGTAACAGCTTGTAACGAACAATGGATGCCAATACTGTCCGGCAAGTATGCTCTTATCCGGCCAGGACAGAGAAACCCAGGCATGCCGCAGCCTTACCAGATTGTACTTGTCCGGACTGGTGCCAAAGAAATCAATTTCGACAAAACCGGTGGCTTTGGCTCCGAATAATTCAGGGCCTGTGGCCATGGCATTCAGGCGGGATGTTAGCAGGGAAAATGTAAGAGATGGGTTTGAATTGATGTCGTTCCCGTAGTCATCAGAGATAAGCGGGGCAGGAAAGAGGATGGCATTGCCTTCCCTGGCGCTGATTACCTGCCTGCTGTCATAGAACAATTCCATGTTTATGTGTCCACCTGCCTTAATCGAAACAGGGCCTGCTCCCGATACAGGAACAGAAAGCACAAAGCAGAAAATGCAGACCCAGCACGAACACAATATATTACGAATATTCATAAAGCACTAATTTTGGCGCAAAAGTACACAAAGGTCTTGAAAAAAAACCGACATTTGCCAATTGAAACCAACCATTATTATCCAATGAAGAAATTGTTAGCTGTTTTGTCAGCGGCCATGCTGTTTTCCTGTGGAGGAAACAATCAGAAAAGCACACTTTTAAGCGGTTCATTTCAAAACCATCAGGGGGTTGTTGCAGAGCTGACCTATATGAATGAGTATATAAACAATGACAGGGTGGTTCTTGGAATTGAACCCGATGAATCAGGAAACTTTGCAATAGACATACCTGTCTTTGAACCTGTTTTTGCCACTCTCAGGCTTGGACGACAGCAGCTGCCGTTGTTCCTGTCTCCGGGTGCTGAGCTCGGTATTTCCCTGGATGCCTTGAATCCTTCAGAAACAATTGTCTTCTCCGGTAAAGGAGCGAATCCGAATGATTTTTTGCATGCCTGGCAGAGGGAGCTGGAAACGGTTGCCGGAGATGGGGTTATCTATGAACGCATGATAACTGCTAATCCCAATGCATTTGCAGCGTTCATTGACAGCATCACCCATGTTAAGACGGCTTTTTTACATACCTGGAACAAGGACAGATTGCTTGATGATGATTTCAGAAACCTGATTGAGCTTCGCATTCGATATGAAGGCCTGCAGAAGCTATTGGAATACCCTGCGATATATATGAGAGCCAATCAACTGACGGAAGAATCTATTCCCGACACCTATTATGACTTTTTACAAACTGCAGATGTTTTTGATGACAGCAACCTGACCAGCCCGTCTTATGTGAACTTTCTGATGACTTATTTGGGGTATTTTGCAAAAAGGCATCAGATTGCCACCAAGGAAGATGAGAACCCAAATACACATCAATACCGTCTTGCCGGGCTTGCATTGGAAAATGGCAGCAGGGATTATATTCAGGCGGTATTTGTAAGCAGGGAACTGAATTACGGAAAGTTGAACGAAGCATTTGCCCTATTAAGCACATTTATGAAAGAGAACCGTTCTGACAGATCTGTAAATGCATTGCAGCAGGCTGAGCAGGCCATTAACCGGTTGGGCCCCGGTACACCCGCTCCCGGATTTACCATGATGGATATTGAAGGGAAACAAGTGTCTCTGTCAGATTTCCTGGGAAAGGTGGTTTATCTTGATTTTTGGGCGAGTTGGTGCGGGCCCTGCATGAGAGAAATGCCCCATTTTAAGGAATTGAAGAAACGCATGGCGGATCAGCCCGATCTGGTGTTTTTATATATTTCTATTGACACCGATACCCAGGCATGGAGAAACACAGTTGAAAGGCATGAGATAAGTGGTGTGCACCTGAACACCCCGGGAAGAGAACGTGGCGTTCCGGCACTTTACAACGTTAAATGGATTCCTTGTTTCTACCTGATCGGGCGCGATGGCAATATTGTGAGCAACCGGCCACCAAAGCCCAGTGATCCGGATATTGACCGTATTTTGCTAGAGGCACTTGGCGTTTGATGGAGTGCCGGATATACCATGCAAATGAACAACCAAATATGAAAAAAATGAAAATTTCGTTGCGTTTACTTATTCTTTTATTGGCAGTAATTGGTTTCGCATGCTCCCCTGTAAAGGACAATAGCTTTACCATAACCGGTGAAATTGTATCGGCAGAACATGCAGAGGTGGAAGTGTTTTTCTATAAAAACATGATCACCAATGAGATGGAGAAGGCTGTCGCCCAACTTGATGAAAATAATCGATTCACTGTTGGTCTGAATTCTGACATTTCGCGTCTGGTCTTTGTCAGCATCCCGGGCAGGACCATCGTACTGTATGTTAAACCTGGTGAAACTGTAGATGTTACCATTGATGCTTCAGATGCAGATATTCAGGCAATGGTGACAGGTTCCTCCGAAAGTGCCATGCTTATAGCATATAATCATCAGATAGATCGGAATTACGGACAAATGTTGGTCATTAATCGTGCCCGGGAAATGGATCCGGATACTTTTACAGCTTATGCAAATGAGGTATATGAAATTAAAAGAGAATTTCTTGATACCTATCCTGGCAGTGCTTCATTGGATCCGGCATTTCTGCAATTGATGCGCAGCACCATATTGTATGAGAAACTGGGTTCTTTGTTTGGATATGCCGGTATGTACCGCAGAAACATGGAAGAAGGCCAGCCTGATTTGCCGGAGGCCTATTTCGCGTTTGCGAATGAAGCCGGACTTATTGACGACATGCACCTGCCTGCCAGATCCTATGTAAACTTCCTCAATCAGTATATCGGACACCATTTGTCTGACCCTCGTTTCGAAGGAACTGCACTTTCAGAAAGTTCCAGGCGTTTTGTTGCAGCCTTGGAATTGTTATCGGGCTCCTCTCGTGATTTTGTCCTGGCCAACCAATTGATTTCCATAATGATTTTTGGAGGCATCGAAGAAACTCAAATGCGTATGGAGGAGTTCTTGACTGTAGCCGGGGATCCGGATATAAGAGGGGTTGTTGAAGCAGAATATAATAAGTTGCTGGCCCTGACACCTGGCAATCCTGCTCCGGATTTTACCCTTACCGATATCAATGGTGAAACCGTGTCTTTGAGTGATTTCAGGGGCAAAGTGGTTTACCTGGATTTTTGGGCCAGCTGGTGTGGTCCCTGCATGCGTGAGGTACCTCATGCCAAAGAGTTGAAAAAACGTATGGCCGACCAGAACGACCTTGTGTTCCTGTATGTTTCCATTGATACTGATGAGCAGGCGTGGAGAAACACCGTTGCTGAACATCAGATGCAGGGAGTACACCTGAACGTCTCCGGAGCCAGAGAGGGAGCCCCTGTATTGTATAATGTTAAAGGCGTACCTACCTTCTTCATAATAGGCAGGGACGGCATGATTTACGATAACCGCCCGCCCCGCCCGTCAAACCCGTTGGTAGACGAAGTATTGCTTTCGGCCCTGGCCCGCTGACAGCAGCTGCAAAAATTAAAACCTGTCCGCGGATGAACATGACAATGTTCATCCGCGGACATTTTTATTTTACTAATTCAGGTCCAATTAATTCATATGTAGCGACATACAATGTAAGGCACGCCTTTTGTCGTAGGAATGAAAATTAAATGCAGATTTTATGCTTAAAAGTTTTCTGAGACTTACGCTTCGTTTGCTTGGCCGACAGAAGTTTGCTTCTTTTATTAATATTGCCGGGCTAACACTGGGATTTGCGAGCTTTATTCTGATTGGCCTTTATGTTTATGATGAATTGCAGTTCGACCGGGGTCAAAGCAATGAGGCATCCATTTACAGAATTCATTCCAATATGTTCAATCCGGAAAGGAATATGGCCCATTTGCCAGCAAGGTTTTATCCCGTTATAAAGGATAATCTGCCGGAAGTCAGGGAAGTTGTAAGGACTTTTAAGCCTTATATCCATGTGTTTTTATCAATAGATGAAACACTTCACCGGGAGGAAAGGCTGCTTTTTGCCGATCCGGCTTTTTTTGAAGTTTTCTCTTTTAAGGCTGATCCGGCTTCAAGGGCTGTCTTTAGAGAAACACCGAACGCAATTATTTTGGGTCCGTCTCTTGCTGAGAGAATTTTTGGGAACGAAGACCCTGTAGGAAAGCTTTTGCGTTACAATGAAAGTTTTGAATTGGTTGTTGCCGGTGTGTTGGCAGAGGATCCGGAATATTCTCATCTGGATTTTTCAGCCGTGATTAACTATGATGCCCTGAATAGCATAAATCCGTTCATTTTTCAGGTATGGGGGAACTTCTCTTCCGTTTATTATTTAGTGCTTAATGAAGGGGCTCAGGCAGCTGAGATTGGAGAGAAACTAAAGGAACTTTATGCCGAAGCGGTTTCGGATCGGTTTGCCGCAGAAAACTATTGGATGCGCCTGCAGGCTTTTCGAAATATTTTCTTTGGTTCGGATCAAATAGAAACTCCCTTTTCGGTTAGAAGCGGAAACAAGTCGACAGTCTATATTTTTTCTTTTTCTGCAATAATGATATTGCTGCTTGCCTGCTTTAACTATGTGAATTTTGCAACAGCCAGATCTGCCGCCCGTGCCAGAGAGGTTGGTATTCGTAAGGTGTCGGGTGCCAGCCGTGGACACCTGATTTGGTATTATCTTGGAGAGTCGCTGCTTATCTGTTTTGTTTCGCTGCTGCTTGCGGTTGGGCTTGTAGAAGGTTTTAGCCCACTTTTTTCCAATCTTTCAGGCAAGGAGATTCATTTGGGATTAATAGAAATCTGGAAGCTTTGTTCAGCATTGTTGGCTCTGTTGCTTTTGGTTGGTCTGGCATCAGGAGCTTATCCATCATTTGTCCTTGCCAGGTTTCAAGCTGTTCAGGTTCTTAAAGGATCTGCCCTTTTTTCAGGCAGGGAGAGAAAGGGTGCATTGGGAATAAACCTTAGGCTACGCCAATTGCTGATTGTCATGCAGTTTGCCATTTCCATAGGGCTGATTACCGGTAGCTTGTTTTTCTTTAAACAAATTAAGCATGCACTGGCTGGCAGTGGATTTGAAAGAGAGTCTCTTGTTGTAGTAAGAAATTCAGGAGGGAACAGTCACAGGCAGACCTATGAAGCCTTCAGGCTGAGGATGGAGCAGTACCCTTTTGTTACCCATGTAAGCGCCGGAGGTCATGTCCCTACAGATCAGGTAGGATCCCAGGGTTATCTGCGACAACCGCATCAGCTTCAGGAAGAATCACAACTGATGTATTTCTGTCCGGTAGATTTTGGGTATTTTGAGACATTGGGCGCCCAACTCTCTGAAGGTAGGTTTTTTGATACATCCTTTCATACGGACAGTACCCTGGCGGTTGTGCTCAACCAAACGGCAGTCAGGATGCTCGAATTGGAGAACCCCGTTGGCACCATGCTGACCGGATTTTGGGATGGCATTGACAAACGGGTAGTGGGAGTGGTAAAGGATATCCATTATGAAAGTGC
>CAZFOI010000078.1:0-7090 GCA_964520605.1 uncultured Bacteroidales bacterium | reverse complement strand
AGAGATGACACCCTGAGAAGTTTCCGAATGCAACAACTGTTTTCCGGGGCCCTCCCGAATCAACATGAGCTGGATAGCCTGATTGCCATTGCCTTTGATCAGCCCTTTTACAGCTACAAACTTTTCAACCCCGAATCCAGGGCGCTGCTTACCATTGTAAGTCTCGAACACGACATTTTGAACACCCCCGGTCGCGTCGGGCTGGTAAACTCAATAAAGGATCTTGGAAAGAATTTTTCCAAAGAAACCGGCATTCAGTTGCATTACAGCGGGCTGCCCTTCATACGAACCAAAACGGCCAAAAAGATTGAAGATGAGCTTTTGCTTTTCGTGATTCTGGCAATGTTCATTGCTTCCGCCGCCTTGTTCTTCTTTTTCCGGTCATTCAAGGCCATGTTTTTTCCAATGATCATTGTTCTGATAAGCGTGGTTTGGGCTCTTGGGACCATAAGCCTGCTCGGATACGAAATCACCATACTTACCGGTATTATCCCCCCCTTAATTATCATCATCGGTGTAGAAAACTGCATATTTCTGCTAAACAAATACCATCATGAATACCGCGCCCACAGCAACAAAATTAAGAGTCTGGTAAGGGTGGTACAAAGGGTAGGAAACGCCACACTCTTAACCAACGCAACCACTGCTGTGGGATTTGCCACTTTCATAATCACCGGCAACCGGGTATTGGTAGAGTTTGGAATTGTTGCCGCACTAAATATCCTATCCGTATTTGTATTGACGGTTTGCCTGATTCCGATTTTCTTCAGCTATCTTCCCCCGCCAAAAAGCAGACACATTCGCCACCTGGAAAGCAATGTTATGCGGTATCTGGTGAATCGGGTGGTTCATATTGTAAGGTTTCACAGGGCCAGGGTTTATACGGTAGCCACCGTTTTGCTTTTGGCCGGCATCCTGGGAATGACCCGCCTAACTACTTCAGGCAATATTGTGGATGACATTCCCCAGAGAGACCCCCTATATAAGGATCTGGTTTTTTTCGAAAGAAATATTGCCGGAATAATGCCCCTGGAAATTGTGATAGATACCCGGA
The DNA here is from genome assembly GCA_964520605.1 of uncultured Bacteroidales bacterium. Classification (GTDB taxonomy): domain Bacteria; phylum Bacteroidota; class Bacteroidia; order Bacteroidales; family UBA7960; genus CAZFOI01. Next base: position 6,036 of record CAZFOI010000078.1, on the reverse strand, counting down.
GACCGGGAGGCATACTCAGGCCCGGGACCCTTGCGTCCATTGACCAGCTACAAGGCCTGCTTGCCGGATATCCGGAATTGTCAAAACCCCTTTCTGTGGCGGAGATTATGAAGTATGCCCGACAGGCATTCTATCTTGGAAATCCAATGATGTATGATCTGCCTCACAGACACGACCGGGGATTTATTCAATCCTATCTTCCGGGCGCAGAACTCGGGGGAAGCAACATTTTAAGATCGCTTGCCGACAGCAGCATGCAAAAAACAAGGGTAAGCGTTCAAATGGCCAACATCGGAACCACCGATATCAGAAGAATTCAAAATCAGCTGAGACCTGGTCTGGATTCTATTTTTGATCCTGACTCCTATGATGTGGAAATTACCGGAACCAGTGTCGTGTTTTTGAAAGGGACAGAGTATCTGGTAAGAAACCTTCTGACCAGTCTGGTTTTTGCCATTGTTATCATTTCCATGCTGATCGCCATGCTGTTCAGCAAAGCCCGTATGGTCATCATCTCATTGATTCCGAATTTGTTTCCGCAAATACTTACTGCAGCCCTTATGGGTTATCTGGGCATTACGATTAAACCATCTACTATATTGATATTCAGCATCGCTCTGGGTATATCTGTTGATAATTCCATTCATTTTCTTGCAAAATTCAGACAGGAGCTGAAACTCAGGGACCACAACATCCGTCATGCCGTAATCAGGGCATTGAAAGAAAGCGGATTTTCAATGATTTATACTTATGTAGTGCTTTTCTTCGGATTCATTATTTTCACCGCATCATCCTTTGGAGGCACCCAGGCCCTTGGCTATCTGATTGCTTTTACGCTCAGTGTGGCGGTTCTGGCCAATCTGTTTCTATTGCCATCTATACTGCTGTCTTTACACAAGAGGGTTTCCGGCGCTCTTTTAGAAAAAACCATATACGGGAAAGACAAATAGCATTTCCCTTTGCATGAACCCTTCGTTCCCTGGCAGAAAGCCCCTGTTTTGTTTAAAAAATCTTGTACTTTTGGCTCACAGACCAGGGTTTACATTGTCTTTTTAAAAAGCACACCTCCAATGAAAGGAATTATACTGGCCGGTGGATCCGGCACCAGGCTGTATCCCATCACCATGGCCATGAGCAAGCAACTCATGCCGGTTTATGACAAACCCATGATCTATTATCCCTTGTCCATTCTGATGATGGCAGGTGTAAGGGAGGTTTTGATCATTTCTACCCCGCACGATCTTCCCCACTTCCGTCACCTGCTGGGAGACGGCCATGCCCTTGGATGCAGCTTTTCCTATGCTGAGCAAAAGGTGCCCAACGGCCTGGCACAGGCATTTGTAATCGGAGCTCCTTTTATTGGAAATGACAAAGTAAGCCTGGTTTTGGGAGACAATATTTTCTACGGATCCGGGTTGGCCTCTACCCTGCAGCGTTATAATGATCCGCACGGGGGGGTGGTATTTGCCTACCATGTATCCAATCCTTCCCGTTACGGGGTAGTAACATTTGATAAAGATCAACGAGCCATTGACATCGAAGAGAAGCCCCAACATCCCAAGTCAAATTTCGCTGTGCCGGGTTTGTACTTTTACGATAATACCGTAGTGGATGTGGCCAAAAACATCCAACCAAGTCCCCGGGGCGAATACGAAATCACGGATGTGAACCGCTGGTATCTTGAGCAGGGCAAACTACAGGTGGGTATCCTCAGCCGGGGTACGGCCTGGCTTGACACCGGCACCTTTGAATCCCTGCTTCAGGCATCACAATTTGTACAGGTAATCGAACAGCGACAGGGCCTTAAAATCGGGTGCATAGAAGAAATTGCCTTCCGTATGGGTTATATTGGCAAAGAACAACTTGAGAAAGTTGCCCAACCGCTGCTTAGCAGCGGATACGGCTCTTACCTTCTGAAACTGATTGAAGAAACTAGATAAACCACCCGATATTCCCTTTTTTCCATGAACACAGATACGGCTTACTTCCAGCAGTTGATTACAGAACGGATTGAACAGCTCGTTGAGGGTCTTCAACCCTTAGAACTTTATCAGCCGGTTGATTATTGTCTTAGCAATGGAGGCAAACGCATCAGGCCCCTGATGACCCTTCTCGGATGCAAACTCTTTGGAGGAGACCCCGCTCTTGCCGTTTCTCCTGCTTTAGGGTTGGAACTGTTTCATAATTTCACCCTGATGCACGATGACATTATGGACAATGCGCCCATCAGAAGGGGGCGCCCCAGCGTTCACGTGAAATGGAATGCCAACACCGCCATTTTGTCGGGGGATGTGCTTTTTGCTTTGGCCTATAAGCATATGCTGGATGTCCCGGATTATTGTCTTCGAAAAACCATGGAACTGTTTAATCAAACCGTAATTGAAGTTTGCGAAGGGCAGCAATACGACATGAACTTCGAGTCGGTAAAAGAGGTTTCAGAACCATCCTATCTGAATATGATCCGGCTGAAAACCGCTGTTCTTCCCGCTGCCTGCCTGAAAACCGGTGCCTTCATTGCAGGTGCGGATTCCGATTCGGCCAAGGCTTTGTATGATTTTGGAGAAAACATCGGCTTGGCTTTTCAATTAAGGGACGACTGGTTGGATGCATTTGGCGATGAATCGGTCTTTGGGAAAAAAAAAGGGGGCGACATTCTGGCCAATAAAAAAACCTGGCTGTATATCAAAGCCATGGAAATTGCCGGCCCGTCTGACAAACAGGCATTGAAAACCGCCTTTGAAATCAATGATCCCCGGGAGAAAATTTTTAAAGTTCTGGCACTATACCAGGAGTTGGACATTGCCCGGCTTGCGGAAAAAAAGATGCAGTCTTACTACCACCTGGCCTTTGATCAACTGAATGATATCAAAGAAGCCGACAGGACGACACTTGATGAACTCACGAGCTTGGCAGAGGGCCTGCTAAAAAGAGACAAGTAAGCTTCCCATAAAAAAAATGCTGCTCCAATCGTGAAGCAGCATTTTTTTATTCAGACCCATCCTGTCAGGCAAGATGGGGCTTAACAACTTCAATCAGTTCAGGAAGATCCATTCCAAGATCCTTCAGGTGCTCAATTGTCGGAATGCCGTTTTTGGTCCAGCCCCGGCGCTCGTATACTGCATCCAGAAGCTGCTCATAGCGGTTTTCACGGTATTTGCGTAAAACAGCCATTTTTTCCTGGGTTGATTTTCCAGCCGGATCAAACCCTATGTCTTCTTTGAGCTGTTTGTCGTAACGTTCTGCCCTGGATTCGTATTCCTCCACGGTAACAGGGCCACAGGCTCTGTAAGGTTGCGCGTCATGTTCACGTTTGCCATAACCCCGGCGCAGGTTAAATATGCGCTGGAAGTTATATACACGTTCACTTTGACGGATCAGCTCTTCTTTGCTGAAGGGCTTCCCGGTTACTGCTTCGAAAATCGCCACGTAGTTGTCTACATGCTCCGGAATTTTGTGGGGCTCATCCGTATCGGCATTTCCAAGGGGAACCACATCATTCCAGCAAAGTTTGCAAAGACCTGCAAGTCCGAACCAGGTGCGGAACATCGGAAAATAATGCAATGCCTCGGCCTTGTCTTCGAAAGTTGGGATCTGGTTGTTTACCATATCCATAAAAATCAGCCAGGCTTCGTCGTGCTGGGGTCCTTTGTTGGTCATGGCATAACCTCCCTGCTGGGCAAGCGACTCCTTGGAAACATACTGGGAGTACTCCAGTCCTTTGTTTTCCATGCCGATGTCATTCAGGAAGGCAGCATCGCCCCAACCCTTTTCAGCAAATATCTCTTTCATTTTTCTGATTCCCAGGCCGGCCACCATACCAAATCCTTCGCCCCTGGCCAATTGGTGCAACAATTCGAGAGAATCAGGCTGATTGCCAAAATTGAGTTCCAACCCCCCGGTACGTTCCTTGTTCAGGATACCGTTCTCATAACATTCCATGATGAAGGCAACAATGGTCCCCCAGGTGATGGTGCAAATACCATAGGTGTCGCAATAAAAATTGGCTTCGATGATGTATTCAGGATCAAATATTCCAAGGTTGGAGCCAAGACCGGCTGCATTCTCATACTCCGGCCCATCAACGATAACCTTTTGAGCCTTATAAGGACCGGTTTTCAATTCAAAATCATCAACTCCCTTGGCACAGGACATGGCACAGCCAATCCAGCATCCGTCAGGGACATTCTGCGTAAAGTATTTGTCGCGGAAAATATTGCTGTGAATCTTCAGTCCGTCTTCATGGCTACCATATTTAAAGTTGTGGGTAGGCAGCAGGTCATAATCATTCATCACATTGATGATGTTGGCTGTACCTTTTCTGCGCATCTGACACTGCTGATCATCCAGATCGCGCATTTCTTTCTGGTAGCGCCTTCCTCTTTCTTTGATGGTTTCCAGATCAGCCACATTGTTCATATTGCCGGTAACTCCATCTATACGGGCTACGATGGCCTTAATTTTTTTATCGCGCATAACCGTTCCCAAACCACCGCGACCGGCCTGCTTCAGCCTTACCTTTTTACGCTTCATATCATAAAAGGTGAAGTTGATCATCCCAATCAGAGAGTGTTCAGCAGCTGCACCGGTAGATACAATTCCGATGTTCCTGTAATCCTTCTCGTCCTCGCCGAACATTTCAGTTAGTTCTTCAGCCAGAATGTGACTGTCAACAGACAGGCCTGGATCCTCGAAAATTTCAATTTTCTGATTCCTGGCATCAATGAAGATTATCACATCTTTCTCTGCCTTGCCTTGCAATTCAAGGGCGTCGAACCCGGAAAATTTTAGAAAAGGCCCGAAAAACCCGCCAACATTGGAATCCATGATGGAATCCGTCTGTGGAGATATGGACACCAGTAAGGATTTGCCTGCACCTGAATACTGAGTGATCCCGCCTACCGGACCGGAAGAAATGATGAGTTCATTTTCAGGATCATTCCAACGGGTGTCAGGCTTTGTGGCATCCCATAAAAGCCTCAGACCATAACCTTTGCCTCCGATAAATTTTTCCTTCATTTCGGCCGGCACGTCCTTTTCTCTGATCGTGTTGTCGCCAACATTGATATACAGCACCTTATCCGTATATCCCCTGAACAATGGTTTTTTCTCATAAACAATATCATTCAGGATGTTCCGTTTCATTTTTAATTCTTGAATATGCATAATTTGCTCCCTAATTTGATGATGAATGGTATCCGCCGGCAAATCTACAAAATATTCCCAATTTGTTTATTCATTCACAACTTATGACCAGAAAAACCTACCTTTGTGAAATCGCCTGTGGGCAAAGGTTTGGAGTAAAAAATACGGCTTCGCCCATCCATCGGCAATACCATAATTTATACCGATTTTAATTAATTTCCGGAAAATGAATCGGAGTCGCATACTTCTCTTGCTCTTATTGGCCGGTATGTCCGGCTTGATTCTTATTTCATTTCAGGATGAAAGCCCCTCTGAAGAGTCTTTATTCAAAGAGGCTTTTAAAAAGCAATATGGGGTATACGCGCTTGCCATACCCGTAGAAATGGAGTTTGCCGGAGAACCGGTTCCCTTTCATATGGCCGATGTATATGAACGCTATGACCGAGAACTCCTGGTGAACACCTACTGGCAATCCCAGACCCTGCTGTTTTTTAAAAGGGCAAACCGCTGGTTTCCCCTGATTGAGGAAATTCTGGCCCGCCATGGGGTTCCTGAAGATTTTAAATACCTTGCCCTGATTGAAAGTGGACTGATGCATGTGGTATCACCTGCCGGTGCAACGGGATACTGGCAGATACTGGAAGGTACCGCAAAAGATCTTGGTCTTGAAGTGAACAGATATGTTGACGAGAGATACCATATAGAGAAGTCAACGGAAGCCGCCTGCAAATACCTGCTTGATGCATACAACCGATTCGGATCATGGACTTTGGCCGCAGCAGCATACAATATCGGGAACGCGCGCCTTTCCAGAATTCTTAACACACAACAGGTCAGTTGCTACTACGACCTTCACCTGAATGAAGAAACGTCTCGTTATATCTTTCGTCTGCT
>CAZFOI010000077.1:0-7268 GCA_964520605.1 uncultured Bacteroidales bacterium | reverse complement strand
ACAGCATACAGTATTGGTGGTGGCACAGCGGAGATGTCCGTTATGTTAAGCGTTACAGGCTGTTGTAGAAGCATTGATATATTTACCGAATCAGCGCCCGCTTAACAAAATTAGCGGGCGTTTTTTTTTATTGCAAATGAGAAAAATTGAACCATTTGGCATCAGCACCCGCGAGCTGCCGGCAGACACCCTGACACCCGTGGGCATTTATTTAAGACTCCGAGACCACTATCCCGGCAGCCATTTGCTTGAGTGCGCCGACTACAGTTCCAGACATGATGCCTGGTCTTACATATGCCTGAATCCCATTGCAGGCATTGCGGCCGGGGACAAGGGAATCGTTCTGAATCGTCCGGGTGTGGATACGGCATTTATGCAAACTTCTCCTGGCAGAGACCTGGCCGATATGGTAGAATTGTTTACGGATCTTGTTGAAATTGATGGACAGGTAAACCCCAGGTTTTACCCTGGTTTTTTCGGTTACACCTCATTTGATGCCGCTGACAGTTTTCGTGATACCACAGGAACCGCAAGAGTGAAACACCAGAAAACCGCAAACACCCCTGTCTCCATCCCATTGCTGAGATACGAACTTTTTCAGGTGGTATTGGCATTTAATCATTTCAATAATCAGCTGGTAATCAGTGAACTTAATTCTGAAGGTCTGACGCCGCAAACCAACCGCATAGTGTCCCTTCTGGCCAACCGGAATGCCACGGCATTTCCTTTTACCCGCATAGGGATGGAGAGGGCAAATGTAAGCCCGGCCGCGTTCAGGAAAATGGTGAGAAAAGGTATTGATCATTGTGCTCGCGGAGACGTGTTTCAACTGGTGTTGTCCCGTCGTTTTCTTCAGGCATTTGAAGGCGATGAATTCAATGTATACAGGGCACTGAGGTCATTGAATCCATCTCCCTACCTGTTTTATTTTGATTACTTGCAATTTAAGTTGTTTGGATCCTCCCCTGAAGCGCAATTGCGCGTGCATGAAGGAAGGGCGTTTATTAATCCGATTGCGGGCACGGTTCCCCGAACAGGCGACCCCATTGAAGATTCAGAACGGGTATCCTATCTGCTTGAAAGCCCAAAGGAAAATGCAGAGCATTGCATGTTGGTAGATCTGGCCCGCAACGATCTGAGCAAACACGCCAGGGATGTGAGGGTAGACAGCTTCAGGCAGGTTCAATATTTTTCGCATGTGGTTCACCTTGTTTCAGAGGTAAGCGGGGAATATCCCGGAAATACCAGGCCCTATCGCCTGTTTGCAGACACCTTTCCGGCAGGCACCCTTACCGGGGCACCCAAGCACATGGCCCTGCAACTTATTGGCAGATATGAACCCCACCCAAGGGGATATTATGGCGGAGGGATCGGATTTATTGGCTTTGATGGTGGATTGAACCATGCGATCATGATCCGTTCTTTTCTTAGCCGGGGCGGTGTTCTGGAATATCAGGCGGGCGCAGGCATTGTGATAGGATCTGACCCTGATTCAGAACTTTCAGAGGTAAACAGCAAGGCCGGGGCCATGAGAAAAGCCATTCTGGGAGCCGAAACCTTTCACCAACAATAACAAACAATGAGCAGGATCATCCTTATAGACAATTACGATTCATTTACCTATAATCTGGTTCACGCCATTCGTTCGGGCGGGGATTTTTTGGTTGATGTTGTTCGCAACGACAAAGCAGACCTTAAAGAAATTGACAGGTATGACGGCATCGTGCTTTCTCCCGGCCCGGGCCTGCCCGAAGAGTCAGGGTTATTAAAGCAGATTGTTTCACATTATGCAGGCAACAAGCGCATTTTGGGAGTTTGTCTGGGTCTTCAGGCTATTGCAGAGGTGTTTGGCGGAACACTCAGGCAGTTATCCACCGTACATCATGGTCTGGCGCTCCCGGTTCATGTACAGGATGCTTCTCATTATCTGTTTCAGGGACTTCCCTATATTTTCATGGGCGGGAGGTACCACTCCTGGGTTGCCGATCCGGACACCTTACCTGAATGCCTTAGGATCATTGCCACAGACCCCGATGAGCAAATCATGGCATTGACCCATAGGGAATATGATGTTTGTGGATTGCAGTTTCATCCTGAATCCATCCTGACTCCATTGGGGGGAACCTTGATTGACAACTGGCTGAAAAAAGGTTTTAATCATTAATTCGAATTCTTATGGACGATATATTGGGAAAGTTGTTCGAATCCCAGGCCCTCACAAGAGAAGAGGCCAACAGGCTCATGCACGCCATTGCTTCCAGGGAGCTGAATGAAGCCAGAATGGCAGCCGTGCTGGCCGCATACGTAATGCGCAGTGCAAACCTGGAGGAATTGCTTGGATTCAGGGATGCACTGCTCGAACTGGCTGTAAGGATTAACATTTTTGATGGGGAAACCCTGGATGTATGTGGTACGGGAGGAGATAAAAAGAACACCTTCAATATTTCCACCCTCACGGCTTTTGTTGTTGCCGGTGCTGGCATACCGGTAACAAAACACGGAAACTATGGGGTTTCTTCTGCTTCCGGATCATCCAACGTCATGGAGTACCTGGGATACCGGTTTTCTTCAGACAAGGACAAACTCTTAAAAGAAATGGAACAGGCAGGAATCTGCTTTATGCATGCCCCATTGTTTCACCCGGCCCTGAAAGCCATTGGTGGCATAAGAAAGCAACTGGGTGTAAAAACCTTCTTTAATATCCTTGGCCCCCTGGTTAACCCTGCCAGCCCCAGGTTTCAGCTAAGCGGAGTTTTCAATATTGAAGCCGGCCGTGTTTACAGCTACCTGTTGCAGAGAGAAAACAAACAGTTCAGCGTGGTATACAGCCTTGATGGGTATGACGAAGTCTCCCTTACTGCGGATGTGAAAATCTTTTCCCGGAATGGTGAGAATTTGCTGTCTCCTGCTGATTTTGGGTTTGAAATCATTGACGGAAGCCTGCTTCAGGCCGGGAGTACGGTTCAGGAAGCAGCAGGGGCCTTTATTGAGATATTGGAAAATAAGTCTACTGAGCCACGCAAGCAGGTAGTAATGGCCAATGCGGCTTTGGCCATTCAGTGTTATCGAGGGAATATTTCCCTTAAAGAGGCCGTAGATGAAGCCCGGGAAACGCTGGAATCAGGAAGGGCAATGGCCTGTTTTAAAACACTATTGGCAATGCAGTCATGAATATACTGGAAAGAATACTGGCAGACAAACAAAGGGAAGTAACCGAAAAGAAATCATTATACCCGGTTAAGCTGCTCGAAAAGAGCGTTTATTTTGAGGCACAGCCTGTTTCGCTCTCAAAATATATCCTGAGAGAGGATCTTTCGGGCATCATAGCCGAATTCAAGAGACGCTCTCCCTCCAGGGGTGTCATGAACGCATATGCCAGGGCAGGGGAAGTTTGTCTGGGATATATGCAGGCCGGAGCATCTGCCCTTTCTGTTCTTACGGATGAACCCTGGTTTGGCGGCAGCGCACAGGATTTGATTGAAGCCAGAAAAATCAATTATTGCCCGATTCTCCGCAAAGACTTTATCATTGACTCCTATCAGGTTATTGAGTCCAGAAGCATTGGTGCTGATGCGATTTTGCTCATTGCAGATGTACTGGAAGAAAAAGAACTTTCGGAATTGTCCCTGCTTGCTTCTGAATTGCAGATGGAGGTTTTGTTCGAAGCCCACAGCCCGGAGGCCATTAAAAAACTGCCTGCTGATACTCGAATTGTAGGGATCAACAGCCGCAATCTGGATTCATTTGAAACCAGCCTTGAACACGCTGCCAGGATGGCTGAATTGATCCCGCAAGGTGTAATCAGAATCGCCGAAAGCGGCATACAATCTGTTGATGATTGTTTGCGTATGAAAAAAGCAGGGTATCAGGGATTTCTTATTGGAGAACGTTTTATGAGAGAACCAGACCCGGCCCGATCCTGTAGCATGTTTATCAGCAAACTTAAATCATTTGATCATGATTGTTAAGGTGTGTGGCATTACTGACAGGAAGAATATGCTGGAAATTGCTGAGCTAAACCCTGACATGATGGGGTTTATAGTGTATCCGCCTTCCCCCAGGCATGTGAAAAACATCAGCGCCCTTGATCCCGGGTCTCTGCCAGGAAAAATCAGGAAAGTACTGGTTATGGTTAACCCCCAAAAGGAAGAGGCAGTAAGCCTGATTGGTCAATATGGTTTCGACGCCATTCAGCTTCATGGGGAAGAACCCCCGGGGCTATGTGCTGCTTTACGCGAGCATTGCATTGTTGTTAAGGCATTGGGTGTTTCCGGTAAACTTCCGGAAAATATCAATGAATATGAAGACGCCTGCGACTTTTTTCTGTTCGATGCCGCCGGGCCCAAAAGAGGCGGCAATGGAGTGGCATTCAATCATTCCCTTCTGAATACCTACATGGGAAGACTGCCCTATTTGCTGGGTGGCGGTATATGTCCGGATCATGCCCAAAGATTAAGCAGGGGCTCTTGGAAAGAAATGGCTGGCTTGGATATTAACAGCTGTTTTGAAGTTGCACCGGGTATAAAAGACGTTCATTTGGTTGGTTTATTTATTAATGCTGTAAGACAATGAGTTTGTTTCCTGACAAAAATGGTTTTTATGGAAATTTTGGAGGAGCCTGGGTTCCGGAATTGCTCAGAAGCAATACGGATCAGCTCGCCCTGGTTTATGAGGAAATTCTGTCTCGCCCGGGGTTTCAGTCTGATTTTCAGCGATTGTTGAAAGAATATGTGGGCCGGCCAACTCCGCTGTATTTTGCCCGGGGTTTGTCTGCCAGGTATAATGGCCGTATTTACCTTAAAAGGGAGGATTTGTGTCATACCGGGGCACACAAACTCAATAATGTGGTAGGTCAGGCCCTGCTGGCCCGAGAAATGGGCAAGACCCATATCGTTGCGGAAACCGGAGCAGGCCAACATGGGGTGGCTACGGCAACGGTTTGTGCCCTGCTGCAAATAAGGTGTACCGTATTTATGGGTAGCCGGGATATGCAAAGGCAAAAGCTCAATGTGATGCGCATGCAGATGCTTGGCGCCCGCGTAATTGCTGCAGAATCAGGAAGCCAGACTCTAAAGGATGCCACAAATGAGGCCATACGATATTGGATTAACCATCCGGATGAAACCCACTACCTGATAGGATCTACCATAGGACCCCATCCTTATCCGGATTTGGTTGCCCGTCTGCAGTCTGTTATCAGCGAAGAAATCCGGGATCAGCTGATGCAAAATGAAGGCTGTAATAGGCCCGACATACTGATTGCCTGCGTGGGCGGAGGAAGCAATGCGGCTGGGGCATTTTTTCATTTTGCAGGGAATGGCCATACCGTTCTTATTGGTGCGGAGGCAGCCGGAGAAGGATTGGCATCCGGTAAGACTGCCGCAACCCTGACCCTGGGTTCGGAAGGCATTCTGCATGGAACCCGAACGATGCTGCTGCAGGATGACAATGGACAGATACAGGAAGCCCATTCGGTTTCGGCCGGACTGGACTATCCCGGTGTTGGCCCTGTTCATGCCTGGCTGCAACAACAGGCTATGGCACGCTATATCGCAATTACAGATCAGGAAGCCCTGGATGCGGCAGTGAGCCTAAGCCGTCTCGAAGGCATCATTCCTGCACTGGAAACGGCACATGCTTTTGCTGTCCTTGAAAAGATGGCTCCTCTTAATGACAGCTTGGTTGTGGTTAATGTTTCCGGGCGAGGGGACAAGGATATGGAGACTTATGGAAAATATTTGGAGGTCATTGAATGAATGCACTGGATACGCTGTTTGCAAAAAAGAAACGGCAGTTGTTGTCGGTTTTCTTTCCGGCTTGTTATCCAAAGCCTGATAGTCTGCTCAGAACCATCAGGACAATGGAGGCTCATGGAGTTGATTTTTTGGAGATTGGAATCCCGTTTTCTGATCCCCTGGCAGACGGGCCGGTTATTCAACAGGCCAATATGAAGGCCATAGACAATGGTTTCAGCATAGACTTGCTCTTTAATCAACTGGAATCTGCCATCCCGGTCCCGGGCATTCCCCTCTTGCTCATGGGTTACCTGAATCCGGTTTTGAAATATGGGATGGAGGATTTCTGTCGCCGGGCTTCCGGTGTGGGTGTTTCAGGAATAATCCTTCCGGATATGCCACCCCGGGAGTATCTTCTTCACTATAGCGATTTATTTAAGCAATACAATCTGCACAACATCCTGATGATTACCCCAACCACTTCCGAACAACGCATTCTTGAAACAGATCGGTTGAGCACATCATTTATATACGTTGTAAGTGCTTCGTCTACCACTGGAAATACAGGCAATTCAGGCCCGGATTCCTCTACCCGGTCTTTTCTGGAAAGAGTGGCTGCCATGAATCTGAGGTCGCCACTGATAACAGGTTTTGGGGTAAGCGGCCGTGAACGCCTGGAACTTGCATGGAAGTACACCAACGGTGCCATTAGCGGAACCGCTTTTATTAATGAATTGAACGAGGCCAACACAGAGGAAGAGGCCATTGTAAGGCTTTTAGAAAAGCTCATTCCCAATTTCAAAGATCCGGAAACATGCTTATAAAGACAACAGCCGCCTGCACTGACCAGCAACTGGAAGCCATATTGTCAGAAACCGCAAAACTCGGCTTCAGGGCATCCATAACAGACACCCGATCAGGACGATACATAGTGTGTGTCGGGGCTGCAGCATTCGACATTCGCAAAATCGGCAACCTGCCGGGAGTGGAAGATGTGCACCATGTTAGTGATCAGAACAAATTGGTTTCCAGGCAGTGGAAGGTGGAAACGAGCCGTATTTCCCTTCAGTTCGAAATGGAGATTTCCAGAAGCAGCTTTCAGATTGCCATGGGACCATGCTCTATTGAGAGCGTGCAGCAGTTAGAATCGATGATTGAGTTTTTAAAGGCAAACGACATCGGAATCATGCGTGGAGGCGTCTTTAAACCAAGAAGTTCTCCCTACTCTTTCAGGGGATTGGGCCTGGAAGGGCTCAGGCTCTTTTCTTCTGCCTGCCGTGCGGCAGGAATTTGTATAGTGAGCGAGGTAATGCAGGTCTCCCAGATTCCTGAAATGTATGATTATGTTGATGTTTTTCAGGTAGGGACACGCTATGCCCAGAACTACAACCTGCTTGACGAACTGGGAAAGACAGACAAACCTGTCTTGTTGAAAAGGGGAATGTCTTCGACGCTTGATGAATTTCTTGCTTCAGCCGAATATATTTTTTCCGGAGGAAATGAGCAGATCGTGCTTTGCGAAAGAGGCATTCG
>CAZFOI010000076.1:0-7304 GCA_964520605.1 uncultured Bacteroidales bacterium | reverse complement strand
CACCAGAGAAAACTTCAGGGTTCTGCATCCCCTGCCCAGGGTCAATGAAATCGACATCAAAGTAGATGAAAGCACCAAGGCTTATTATTTCGAACAAGCCCTTAATGGTGTTTATGTGAGACAGGCGCTCATGGCCCTGATACTGGGAGTAAAATAAAGAATCCAAAAAAAACAATACGATGGAAAAAACGATTAAAGAACTGAAGGTTTCAGCTATAGAAAACGGAACGGTTATCGACCACATCCCGGCCCCGGCCGTTTTTCAGGTAATCCGCATACTTAAGCTCGACGCTTTTGACAATATGGTTCTTTTTGGCACCAATCTCGAAAGCAAGAAACACGGCACAAAAGGAATTGTGAAGGTTAGCAACAAATTTTTTAAACCGGAGGAACTCAATAAGATTTCCCTGGTGGCGCCCCATGCCTCCGTAATTGAGATCCGCAATTATGCGGTATACAGCAAAAAGATCGTAGAGGTACCCGATGAGATCAGGGGCATAGTAAAGTGTTTTAATCCCAATTGCGTAACCAACAGCGAGCAGGTTTCCACCCGCTTTCAGGTAGTCGATAAGGAAGACATTCGCTTAAAGTGCCACTACTGCGAGAAGATTACCACCAGAAAAACAATGGACTTTGTTTCCTGATCAGCGCAGTTTTTCGGCAAGCAGCCTGACGGCAGTTGCGGGTATCTGATTCTGATATAATACGGAATAGACGGTTTCAACCACCGGCATTTCCAGACCCAGGGCAAGGCCCATATTGTAAATGCTTTTGGTGGCGTAGTAACCTTCCGCCACCATTTTCATTTCAAACTGGGCAAATTTTACGGAATACCCCTTGCCAATCATGGTGCCAAACATACGGTTGCGGCTGTACTGGCTGTAGCAGGTAACCAGCAAATCGCCCAGATATACGGATGAATTGATGTCCCTCCCGGCCGGATGGAGAGCACTGATGAATCGGTCCATCTCCTGAACCGCATTGCTGATCAGAACGGCCTGAAAATTGTCTCCATACCCCAGTCCATTGCACAGGCCACTGGCTATGGCATATATGTTTTTCAAAACAGGGGCATATTCTATGCCTGCAATATCCCGGGAAACAACCGTTTTAATATACCTGCACTGAAGCAACTCTGCTACTACGGCAGCCACTGCGGTATCTTCAGCAGCCACTGTAAGGTAGGTAAGCCTTTCCTGGGCAACTTCCTCTGCGTGGCTGGGCCCGCTCACCACCACCATCCGGTTTATCCCGTATACCTGTCTGAAGTATTCTGCCACAACCGCATCATATTGGGGAACAACGCCCTTTATCCCGCTTACTATGATACGGCCTTTGAGAAGTTCCGCCTTCATTGACAGCAGGGACTCATGAAGGAATGCAGCGGGGATACAGAAAATGATTATATCGGAACGCTCCAGTATCTGATTGATATCATCAGACAAATACAGTTTGTCCCGGTCAAACCAGACAGAGCTCAGATACTCCGGATTATGTCCGTAACGTTTCAGGTGGTCAATGATTCCGGGTTCCCGGATCCACCAATTCACCTGATCGCGATTGTTCAGCAGGATTTTAACGATGGCGGTTGCCCATGAACCCGCACCCACCACAGCCACGGTAGTGTTTTGCATTATGCCTTATAGTTGGACGTCGATCGTCAGTTTCTCTTCCCCCCTGAGCACCACCACACGGGCTTTGGTGCCTGATCGCAGCTGATTGAGGGCCTCCATATAGGTTTGAATTTCCTGCACATCCGTGTCATTGATCTTCATGATGACGTCTCCATCCTGAATACCGGCACGATGGGCAGGGCGGTTTTCAATCACCGCCTGTATCCTTAATCCATCGCCTTCAAAGGCATGGTCGGGCATCAGGCCTAGGGAGGGGGCGTCGCTTCTGCGTCTGGTTTCGGCAACAGGTGCCATGCTATAGACCAGTCTCGGGGCCTTGTCAAGTTCTCTTACCATGCTCATCATCAGGGAGTACACATCGTATAATCCATCAAAATTGATTTTATCCGGTGTGTCCCCGGGCATATGATAATCGTGATGGGTACCGGTAAAAAAGAACAATACCGGAATGTTCTGCATATAAAATGAAGCGTGGTCAGAGCCTCCGAGTCCGCCGGGGCTTTTGCGTATGTCCAGGTGAGAAGGAGCCAGCCGTTCAATCAAATCGTCCCAGGAAGGAGATGATCCGGTTCCAATCAGTGAAAGCCGGTTTTGTTCCAGCCTGCCTATCATGTCAAGGTTAAACATGTAGTTGATCCGGGCCATTTCATAATCTCCGCTAGTGGTAAAGTACCTGCTGCCAAGCAATCCCTTCTCCTCTGCGCCGAAAGCAATAAACAGGTAGTTGTGGTTCTTCAGATCAGAGTCCTTGATATACCTGGCCGCTTCAAGCACGCCGGCTACCCCGCTGGCATTGTCGTCAGCGCCCGGATGTATCCGTTGTTCCCCGGGAGTGCGCGAGCCCCTGCCCCCGAATCCCAAATGGTCGAAATGCCCCCCTATGACAACAGTGGTGGCTGAGCCATTGTCTATATACCCGGCAACATTCAAAGACTGCAATTCTTCGCGGTACAGGTTTACAGACAGGTCAATATATTCACCGGGGTGTTGCATCATGTATTCAAAAACATGGCCATAGGCAAATATCATCGGGAAACCAATGGAACCCGGCATATTGCGAAAATCAATGCGGGGATCGTCCCGGTCAGGCCGGGTATTAACGAAGACAATGCCGGCAGCCTTTCCTTCACGGGCAAATTGCAGCAGGGAGGCAATCCACTCCCTGGCACCAATCCGCCCCTCACCCTCGGCAGGCGAAGGGGGATGATACTCCATAACAAAATACTTCCCACTGATCTTATCTAAAGCAAGTGCATGGGCGGGATCAGCCGAAGCCGTGGTGGCATCTCCTGTATACACATAGCCTGCCTTCATCCGGGTGCTGGCAGATCCGGGAATGGAAAAAAAGTCAATCTCATGCTCAAAAGCATGTCCGGCAACCACCAGGTTGTTTTCCTCTCCCCACACCCATTCACCGGGAATGGGAAACCACTGGAAATAATCCGTACCAAAAACAGGCTGAAGGCCAATTTCCTGCATGCGCTCTTTTATATAGTGTGCCGCCCTGACTTCTCCCTCGGTACCAGACTCCCTGCCTTCCATATCATCAGCTGCCAGGCGGTAAATGTCGGTGCGTATGCGCTCAAGGGTTTGTCTCCTGGAAAAAGAACGGTTGGTTTGCGCTTCTGCCCAAAAAACCGGCAACAGGACAAATACCAAAAACAAAGAAAGAATTCGCTTCATTGTGATTCAGTTAATCAAACATCAAATTACAATCCCAGGACGTGTTTTCCCTGGTTAAACACAATATCTACGGGAATGTTTGCCTGGTTTACCCGGTCCAGATCGCCACGAAGTGCCTCAGACATCTGGCCGTCTGCTTCAATAAGCCTGCCAGCGGTTTCGTAATCCCCCTCGCCCTGAATCTTCATTATCTGAACAACAGAAGCTTCTACGGCATCCCTCATTCTGTCAGCATCAACCAGATATGATCCATTCTCTTGTCTTACAATGGCTCCCTCGCGCTCAAAGAAGTTAAAGCGCATCATATTGGCCCTTCCATGGGCGCTGCTGGCCCCAAAACGGCTGGACCGAAAAATACCGGCAAGAAATGTAACATAATTGTCCATCAGCTCCCCACTGTCTATTTCGCCCATAGCGTAAAGCTGAGATACCAGATACAGGCCCAGGATGTCAGCCTTGGATTCTTCAATTACCGAATAGTGATCCCGGAGTGCTTCCCTAACCGTGCCCTTGCCATTAATGGTGTTTTTAATCCCCATGCCGTGGGCAACCTCATGAAAAGTTGTGTTCTCGAAAAATGCATCAAAACTGATGTGCTTTCGCTGTGACTCATCAATCAGCATCTCTGCAATGGGAACCAGAATGTGATCGAACTTTGCCTTCATGGAGTTCTTGAGTTGCAGTTTCCGGCTGCCAACGCTCAGTTGTACCTGCTCGTCATTGGGCAGGTTTATGGCAATGGTCTTGGTGCCGGCATTGCAGTCGCCCCCATAGTACAGGGCATAATATACGTTGATGTCGGCATCGGTGCCGGGGACCTCTGATTTGTAGGCCAGGGGCACAGGCAGGGCAGCCTGCAGACCGGGGAGCATGGCGTTGTATTTCGCCAGACGGGCGCTCCACTCAGGGTCTTTTACCAGGACAAATGCTTCATGGGCAGCCTTGTAACCAAACAAACGGTCTTCATAATTCTCAATCGGCCCAACCACAAACTCAATATTGCTTTCCTTCATGGCCATCCAGGCAAAATCGCTGGCCTGATAATGATTGGTAAGCAGGGCTTCGGCACGCATGTTTAGGTAATGCCTGAGTCCTTCATCCTCCGCAAGCAAGGCGGCTTTCCGCATCAATGCCGCAGCCTTTTCGTGCTGCTCCCGATATGCTTCGGAATAGGGAATGGCCATGAGATGGCCACTCTCATCCCTTCTGATCAATGTATACAAACCGGACTTTGATGGCTCTTCCCAGGCTTCGAATTCCTCCCGGCTCATGTCTGCCGGGTAAAAATTTGCACCCAGGGGTTTGTCGCCATATCCGGGGATAAAAGGCGCATTGCCTGCAATTCTGTCCCATGGGCCATAATGGATCATGGCATAGCGTCTGGCGTTGGCATCTTCTATGCCATCCAGCAGGCTTTTCTTATCCCCATAGGCCTGCATCCAGAAAATTTCATCCATGATGTCGGCCACATCTATCAGGATTCCGATAATCTCCCGCTCGCTGTCGCTCAGCCAGCTCAGATCCGTGGTGAGGGTCACTTCTTTAAATTGATCCGCTTTTGCTTTCATGTTTTCAGCATATTCCTTGTCTGTACCCGTGGCGCAGGAGGCCAGGATGGCAAGCATTGCCAGATGCAATGGCAGCCGCCTAATCACTCTGTTCATAATTATGTGAAATTGGGTTGATGTTTGATTCTTCAAAGGTAATAAAAATCAATTACCTTTATGTCCCAAACCGGCGTTGAGCCACAACCACAGCGGATATGAAACTGATATTGCTTGCCGTTTTTTATCTGGGAGCTCCCATTTTGATACTTCATTTATGCCACCGCTACCGCTATGTAAACAAGCTGGGAGCGGTAATGATTGCCTATTTCGTGGGATTGGTACTTGGAAATACCGGCCTGCTTCCTGAGGGTTCCGGAAAGGTTCAGGACCTGCTCACCACCCTGACCATCCCCCTTGCCTTGCCCCTGCTGCTGTTTTCCATGGACATACGCAAGTGGTTTTCCGTTGTGGGCAAGACCCTGCTCTCCATGATCTTTGCGTTTGTTGCGGTTATCGGTATGGTGGTACTGGGTTATGTAATCTTTTCAGACCATGGCGTTGAAGACCTCTGGAAGGTTTCCGGAATGCTGATAGGGGTATACACCGGAGGTACGCCCAATCTGGCCTCCATCAAGCTGGCCCTGAATGTGGATGAAACCATTTATGTGGTTACCCACACCTATGATCTGGTCATAGGTGTGTTCTATCTGATGTTTATGCTGTCTGTTGGACAGAGATTCTTCCTGTTGTTTCTTCCGGCTTATAAGCATGATGACCCGGAAGCTGCAGCCAAAGGACAGTTCGATGGTGTTGATCCATACTGGGGTATTTTCAAAAAGTCTGTTTATAAACCCTTGTTACAGGCCCTGGGACTTTCGGTACTCATTTTTGGAGTAGCGGGTGGTGTAAGTCTTCTATTCAGCCCAAGTGCCCAAATGGCAGTAGTTATTCTGCTGATTACCACCCTGGGGATCCTGGCATCCATGATTCCAACGGTTAATCGCATAGAAAAAACCTTTGAACTGGGGATGTATTTTATCATCGTCTTCAGTATCGTTGTGGCATCCATGGCCGATATCAGCAAATTCATGGCCGCAAGCCCGGTTATCCTGTTTTATGTGAGCCTGGTTGTTTTCGGTTCCCTTATGATTCAGGCCATACTCTCAAAAATATTCAAGGTCGATGCCGATACCATGATGATCACCTCAACCGCCTTTATCTGCTCTCCTCCGTTTGTACCCGTGGTGGCTGCAGCTCTCAAGAACAAGGAAATCATCGTATCAGGGTTAACCGTGGGCATCATCGGATATGCCGTAGGCAACTACCTGGGCATTTCGATTGCTTACCTTCTGCGGTAAACCGGCAGTATTTCTGAATTTTTTGTTAAATACAACCAGTATGCATGTTTGGCATGCTTATTGGTTTTGTATGCCTACAAACATGAAAACATTTATTGCTATGAAGAAATCTGTTTTTTTTCCCCTGCTGTTATTGGCTGTTTTTTTCTTTTCCTCCTGTGAAAAAGAACCAACCCTGGTTTCTGCAGAACTTACGGCCCAGGAGCTGCAAAAGTTTGTAGACAGAAACTACCTTTCGCATACTGAGGTTTATTTTATTAAAATGGTATCCGGAACAGAAGTCAATGTAAGGGTAGAAAACCGTGTTGGATTCCGCATTGAAGCACCATACTTTGTTTCTGTTGATTCCGGGACCCGCTACCATCTGGATCGTCTGGTATATTTTACCATGATTAACAACCAGAATCAGAAAGCATTGCAGATCTACTTCAAATAGAAGAACTGCTGTTAAAAAAAATGTAAAAGGCAGGAAGCACGCTTCTTGTAATGAACCGGCCGATGAATCGGCCGGTTTTTTTTGTCCTGTGTTTTTATTATTTTTGCGCCTGAGGCAGGATTTCCTGCGTGGTTCAATCCATAAACATTAATTTCTTATCCCATGAGTAAAGTATTGATCATCGGCGCGGGTGGCGTAGGCAACGTAGTAGCCCGCAAATGCGCATCGGTGCCTGAAGTATTTTCAGATATTATGCTGGCCAGCCGTACCCTGGAGAAATGCAACCAGATTGCAAGGGAAATTGGCGGAGACAGGATCAAAACAGCACAGGTCGATGCAGACAATGTCCCCGAGCTCGTAGACCTGATCAATAAATTTCAGCCGGATCTCGTAATCAACGTTGCCCTGCCCTATCAGGATCTTACCATAATGGATGCCTGCCTGGAAACCCGAACCAGCTACCTGGATACGGCCAACTACGAACCAAGGGATGTGGCCAAATTTGAGTACAGCTGGCAATGGGCCTATCAGGAGCGTTTTCGTGAAGCAGGCATTACGGCCATTCTCGGCTGTGGCTTCGACCCCGGAGTAACCGGTGTATTTACGGCATACGCAGCCAAACATTACTTTGACGAAATCCATACAC
>CAZFOI010000075.1:0-7316 GCA_964520605.1 uncultured Bacteroidales bacterium | reverse complement strand
ACGATATCAGCCAAGGGAAAGGGATTATTCCTACATTGGGTCGTTTTATGCGTTTGCCATTTGGGTCGGGCTGGGTGTACTCAGTCTGATTGACGGACTTTCAAAAAGAATTAACCCAAAAATGGCAACCATATTTGCCCTGGGTGGCAGTTTGCTCCTGGTGCCGGTTAATATGGCCATGGAGAACTGGGATGATCACGACCGGTCTAACCGTTATACTACCAGGGATGTGGCTTATAATTACCTTATGTCATGTGCTCCGAATGCCATCATATTTACCAATGGTGACAATGACACTTTCCCGCTATGGTATATTCAGGAGGTAGAAGGCGTAAGACCGGATATAAAAATTGTGAATCTCAGCCTGATGAATGCCGATTGGTACATAGACAATATGGCCCGCAGAAAGACCTATGAAGCAGCGCCCCTGCCGTTTAGTTTTGCCCCTGCACAATACCGGGATGGCACCCGCGATTTTGTGTTTATGCTGGAAGACCCTAACCTGGAAGGTCCTCAGGATGTAAGAAGCGTCATGCGGTTTGTTGCTGATGAATCGCCCCGTTCGCGTATCAGAACAGGTCGCGGAATGGACGATTACATCCCAACCAAGAATTTCAGCCTGCCCGTAGACAGGGAAAAAGTTCTGGCAAACGGGACGGTGGCTCCTGAAGATGCAGACCTGATCGTTTCAGCGGTAGAATGGACCCTGCAGGACTTTGGCCTTGCCAAAAACCATCTGATGGCACTGGATTTTATTGCAGAGAACAATTGGGAACGTCCGGTATATTTTGCCATTACCACCGGGAGTGACTCCTATATGGGACTTGATGAGTATTTTCAGCTTGAAGGCATGGCCTATCGTCTGGTGCCCATTCGCACTCGCAGTCTTGATGGACAACCCGGTCGGATCAATACGAGAATTCTATACGACAATGTAATGAACAAATTCCGGTGGGGCAACATGAACAACTCCCGGGTATACATGAATGAGGACAACCGCCGTCTTGCCGTTAATTTTCGCAATGTAATGCAGCGCCTGGCCGATGCATTGATCGCAGAGGGAGACAACGAAGCAGCCATACGTGTCCTTGACAGGGCCATGTATGAAATGCCTGAACATAGCGTTCCTTTTAATTATTTTGCCCTTTTTATTGCGGAAAGCTACCTGGACGCCGGAGCCATTGAACAGGGCAGTGCCATACTGGGAAGAATGGTGGATTTGTATGAGCAGGATCTTACTTACTACTTTTCATTTTCCGGACGCAGGGCCATGCAGGTCGAAAGCAGAAAGCAGGAAGCTCTTGCCATTATGCAAAGAATGAAGCTGGTGGCTGCCGAGTTTGAGCTGGACCCTCTGGCAGACAGATCCGCCGATGTGTTTGACAGGTTTTACCAAATGTACATAAGTGGTTTTTGATTATTTTCGCTAATGTGCTAAAAAACAGCCTGGTTTTTTAGCATTTGAAAAAAATGTATTACCTTTGCGCTTGAAATAGCGAGTGCCAATTGGAGAGGGGGCCATTCAGTCCCCTCTTTTATTAGGGGTGCAGGAACATGATAAGCAAGCAGACGGTAATTCAACTGGTGAATGATTTCCTTGAAGGAACCGACAGGTTTCTTGTTGAGGTTAAGGTTAGTACTTCGAACCGGGTGGCCGTATTTATTGACGGCGACAAAGGTGTATCCATAGCAGATTGTATTGAACTCAGCCGCCACCTTGAGGGAGCTCTGGACAGGGAAAAGGAAGACTTTGAGCTTGATGTTTCTTCTGCCGGTGTAGGGTCGCCCCTGGTTTTGCCCAGGCAGTTCCGGAACAATCTTGGAAGAACCTTGGTGGTAAAGGATCTTGAAAACAATACATTCAGGGGGAAACTGGAAGCTGCAGAAGGGGATGGGATTCAACTGCGCCTGGAGGAGGGTGCCCGAAAAGGCAGGAAAAAGAAGTCAGAGGATCCTTTACAAACCCATATCTCCTTGTCTTTTGACCGGATTTCAGAGGCAAAAGTGCAACCGTCATTTAAATAAAATCAGGAATAAAAAATATAACTAAAGCAACTAACAGCTAAAGCAAGATGGAAAGCATCAATTTGGTTGAATCGTTTTCCGAATTTAAGGAATTCAAGAATATCGACCGTTCTACCATGATGTTGATCCTGGAGGATGTATTTCGCAGCATGTTGCAGAAAAAATACGGCTCTTCGGATAATTTCGACATTATTGTAAATATTGACAAGGGAGACCTTGAAGTTTGGCGCAACAGGGTCATTGTTGAAGATGGAGAAGTTACGGATGAAAACTCGGAAATAGCCTATTCGGAAGCCGTTAAGATTGAACCGGATTTTGAGATTGGAGAAGATGTTTCCGAGCCGGTTAGAATGAGTGATTTTGGACGCAGGGAGATTTTGGCAATCAGGCAGAATCTTGCCTCAAAAATTCTTGAGCTGGAAAAGGACGGGGTTTACAAGAAATACCAGGAGCGCATCGGAGAATTGATAACAGCAGAAGTTTATCAGGTTTGGAAAAAGGAAATCCTGGCTCTTGACGATGAGGATATTGAGCTGATACTACCCAAATCCGAACAAATTCCCTCGGATTTTTTCCGCAAGGGTGATACGGTAAGAGCGGTTGTTTCAAGGGTTGAAATTAAAAACAATAACCCCCTGATTATTCTTTCCAGAACCTCCCCTGTATTTCTTGAAAGACTGTTTGAACAGGAAGTGCCTGAAGTTTATGATGGACTGATTACCATTAAGAAAATTGTCAGGGTTCCCGGTGAAAGGGCCAAGGTGGCTGTAGAGTCATATGATGATCGCATTGATCCGGTTGGAGCATGCGTGGGAATGAAGGGATCTCGCATCCACGGGATAGTAAGAGAGCTTCGGAATGAAAACATCGACGTTATCAATTTCACAAACAATCCCACCCTGTATATTACACGAGCCCTGAGTCCTGCCAAGATTAGTTCGATTAACCTCGACGAGAAAAACAAACGTGCTGAAGTTTACCTTAAGCCCGACCAGGTTTCCCTGGCTATCGGAAAAGGGGGGTTCAACATCAAGCTTGCGGGAAGCCTTACAGGGTATGAAATTGATGTTTACCGCGATACCGATCAGGAGACCGAAGATGTTGACATCATGGAGTTTGCTGATGAGATCGAAGTATGGATACTGGAAGAACTAAAGGCTGTTGGTTGTGATACGGCCAAAAGCGTTCTGAACCTGAGTGTGGAAGACCTGGTTAAGCGTACCGACCTTGAGGAAGAGACCGTCAGGGATGTTATGCGCATTTTAAAAGCAGAGTTTGAATAACAATCGAAAACAGGCTTTCGCAAAGAAGAATTACAGACAGATAACTTAAATCCGAATATGACTGAAGGTACAAAAACCCTGCGTTTAAGCAAAGTTGCCAGGGAGTTCAATATTGCCACGGGTACAATTGTGGAGTTCTTGTCAAAGAAGGGCTTCACGGTTGAAAACAATCCGAATGCCAAAATTTCTGATGAGGCATACGCATTGCTTTTCAAGGAGTTTCAGAGTGAAAAAAACCTCAAGGAAGCTACCCAGAAGGCAGGACTGCACCTGCTAAAGCGGGAAACGGTTACCATGGAAGCCGGTCAGGGAGCTGATGAAGCAAAAAAGGCCCAGGCCAAGAATACGGAAGAAGAACAGGAACTTTTTATAAAAGACGCCAGAACCCACCTTGAGGCAAAGCCCGAAAGGGAGGAAGTAAAGCTTCCCGGACCCAAAATAATCGGAAAACTGGAGCCCAAAGAGGAAGTTGCTGAAAAAGCCAAAGCGGAACCGGAGATTGTGGCAGATAAACAGGAAGATACCCCGAAAGCAGAGCCTTCTGATGAGCAGCCCGCCGAAACCCCTCAGAATGAAGAGAAGCAGCCTTCAGGATTAAAAATTCTGGGAAAAATTGATCTGGAACCACCCCAAGCCAGGAAGTCAAAGTCTGCAGATACGAAAAAGCCCAAAACCCAAGAAGATTCAAAAATCGAGGACATTCAGTCCCCGAAACCGGCAGAAGAAACTCCACCCCTTGTTGAACAGCAGGTAGAAGCAACTGCCGAAGAGCCTTTGGAGCCGGAAAAGACACCGGAGAAAAAGGAAGAAATTTACAAAACCCAGGTTAAAAAACTGGAAGGCCCCACCATTCTTGGCAAAATGGAACTTCCTGATGCCCGGGAGGCTTCCAAAAAGCCGGTTGCATCCTCATCTGACCCATCCAAAGCAAAGCGCAAGAAGCGCAAACGCATCAAGAAAGAAAAAGGCGTGGAGGTTGCGCCCCAGACGGGTACTGCCACATCCCGTCCTGATGTGGTAAAACAGACAAAGGGTGGAAGGAAAGAACATGTCAAGCCAGAACTTTCTGATGAGGAAATTTCCCGCCAGATAAGAGAGACACTAGCGAGTCTGAGTGGTACCGGAAAGTCAAAAGCCTCCAAACATCGCAGGATAAAACGAGACATGCTGCAGCAGCAGCGCGAGAAGGAAATGGAGCAGGCCGCCAGCAGCGAAAAGGTGCTGCAGGTAACGGAGTTTATTTCTGCATCTGAACTCGCCAACCTGATGAATGTCTCCGTAAACGAGATTATTTCCACCTGTATGAGTATTGGCATGTTTGTTTCGATTAACCAGCGCCTGGATGCTGAAACCATATCAATTGTTGCCGATGAATTCGGGTTTGAAGTTCAGTTTGTGAGTGTTGATGTAACGGCCCAGATCGAGGAGGAGGCAGACGATCCGGAAAGCCTTACCGACAGGGCTCCCATAGTTACCGTTATGGGTCACGTAGACCATGGAAAGACTTCATTGCTCGACAGGATCCGTCATTCCAATGTCATTGCCGGGGAGGCCGGTGGAATTACCCAGCATATTGGCGCCTATGGTGTTGAGTTGGATAGCGGAAAAACCATTACTTTTCTTGACACACCTGGCCATGAAGCCTTTACGGCCATGCGTGCCAGGGGTGCAAAAGTCACCGACGTGGCCATCATTGTGGTGGCTGCCGATGACAATGTCATGCCCCAGACCATTGAGGCCATCAACCATGCGCAGGCAGCCGGTGTTCCCATTGTCATTGCCATTAACAAGATAGACAAGCCCTCGGCAAATGTTGAGCGTGTTAAGGAGGAACTGGCCAAACTGAATATCCTGGTTGAAGACTGGGGGGGCAAATACCAGAGTCAGGAGATATCTGCCAAGCAGGGACTCAATATTGAGAAGTTGCTGGAGAAAGTGCTGCTCGAGGCAGAACTTCTGGAACTCAAGGCCAATGCATCCAAGCGTGCCTCGGGGACGGTTATAGAATCGTCCCTGGATAAGGGACGGGGTTATATAGCCACCATTCTGGTTCAAAACGGAAGCCTGCATGTAGGCGATATTGTGGTTGCCGGCACCACCCATGGAAAGGTAAAGGCCATGTTCAATGAAAGGGGGGCCAAAATTAAGGAAGCCGGACCATCTGCTCCGGCACTGATTCTTGGATTGGACGGAGCACCCCAGGCAGGAGATACCTTCCATGTTGTGGAGAGCGAGCACGAAGCCAAGACCATTACCACCAAAAGGCAGCAATTGCTTCGCGAACAGGGCCTCAGAACCCAGAAACATATTACCCTTGATGAAATTGGCAGACGCATTGCCATCGGAGACTTTAAGGAACTCAACGTCATTGTTAAGGGTGATGTGGACGGCTCTGTTGAAGCCCTCGCTGATTCTTTGCTGAAGTTGAGCACCGAGGAGGTTCAGGTGAATATTATTCACAAAGCCGTTGGTTCAATTACCGAAGGCGATGTTCTGCTGGCTTCGGCCTCTAATGCCATTATTGTTGGTTTCCAGGTAAGGCCTTCAATGGCTGCCAGAAAACTGGCTGAGCAGGAGCAGATAGATATCCGCCTGTATAGTGTTATTTACAATGCTATAAACGAGATCAAGTCGGCCATTGAAGGCATGCTTTCACCGGAGATTGAAGAAAAGATCACGGCCAATATCGAGGTAAGGGAAGTGTTCAAGATCACCAAAGTGGGGTCTGTAGCCGGTTGTATGGTGCTGGATGGCAAGATTCATCGCAATGCCCATGTAAGGGTGATTCGCGATGGTATTGTGGTTTATACAGGGGTACTCGGATCCCTCAAGCGATTCAAGGACGATGTGAAGGAGGTTTCTTCCGGATATGAATGTGGTTTGAATGTTGACCGTTTCAACGATATTAAGGTAGGCGATATCATTGAATCCTTTGAAACCATCGAAATAGCCAGAAAATTGTAATATATCCAGGAATGACCGGTGTAAAACTTTTCACAACAGGGCTTGACAACTTTGTTGGGCCATCGGATATTGAGCTTTATAGCGAAAAAGCAGTTAAGGCAAGAAAACACATAACCGAAAGCTCAGGCGAGGGTCATGAATTTCTGGGATGGACCAGGCTCCCGATGGATACCCCAGAGGCCTTGATCCAACGGATTGAATACGAAGCCCTTCGTCTGAAAAAACAATCCCAGGCTGTGGTTGTGGTTGGTATTGGCGGCTCTTATCTGGGTACAAAAGCCATATGTGAAGCCCTTTCGCCGTCTGATTTTGATTGGAAAACCGGCTTTCCCCGCATACTATATGCCGGACACCATCTGGACACAGCCGGGCTGACTCGCCTGCTGAATTATCTGAATGGTATTGATTATTCAATTATTGTGATTTCCAAATCGGGAACCACTACGGAACCTGCCGTTGCTTTTCGCTTTCTGAAAAAAGCCATTGAGGAAAAATACGGGAAGGCCGGAGCAAAAAACAGAATTGTTGCCATTACCGATGCATCTAGGGGTGCTTTAAAAACCATGGCAGACCGGGAGGGTTATGCCACTTTTGTAATTCCGGATGATGTCGGCGGACGTTTTTCGGTTTTGACACCCGTTGGCTTGTTACCGGTTGCAGTAGCCGGACACAATATCAGACAATTGTTGTCAGGGGCCGTTGCTATGCAGCAACATGTTGAAAATGAAAACGATCCCATTCGCAATGAAGCATCCCGATATGCAATTATGCGAAACATTTTGCTTGATAGGGGGAAGACAACCGAGATTCTGGCTGTTTACAATCCCGCACTGCTGTTTGTGGCTGAGTGGTGGAAACAGTTATTTGGAGAAAGTGAAGGGAAAACCGGCAAGGGAATATTTCCTGCCTCTGTCGGATTTACAACGGATCTGCATTCCATGGGACAATATATCCAGGAGGGCATGCGAAACCTTTTTGAAACGGTTTTGTGGATAGAGAAAGAAGAATCAGAATTGTTACTGCCTTCAGACCCTCATGATCCGG
>CAZFOI010000074.1:5891-7355 GCA_964520605.1 uncultured Bacteroidales bacterium | reverse complement strand
GATGGAAGGGTAAGGGTACCCCCGGTAGATTTTGCTATAGGTCCGATTGGGGCGAGTTTAACCGGAGATGTATATTTTAACAGGCAGCTGGATTATACACTCAGGTTGCAGATTCCCCGCTCCCTGATGGGAACGGCTGCCACGCGCACCGTTGATGAACTGGTCTCAAGAGCTGCCGCAACCGGTATCAGAATTGAGCCATCGGAAGAGATATTGGTTGATGTTGCTGTGGGCGGATTTTTTCACCGTCCGCGCCTCTCTCTTTCCATGGCAGAAACCAGACAGCGTTTGCAGAACCAATTGGAAGATGAAGCCCGAAGGCTTGCGGAACAGGCATCCCTCAGGCTGAGTCAGGAGGCCGCAAGGGCCAGGGACAGGGCTGAAGATGAGGCCCGGGCAGCCGTTGAGCAGACGCGTGAAGCATTGCAGGGGGAGCTTGACAAGAGGGCGTCTCAGCTGATGGAAGAAGCCCACAGGCAGGCTGAACTTGTGAAAAACCAGGCTGCCCGGGCCGCAGGAGTAATCAGGAGGGAAGCCCGGGAACAGGCAGCCGCTCTGGAAGAACAGGCCAGACCATCCGGAGCCATTGCACTGGCTGCAGCACGCCGAAGCGGGGAAGCCCTGGTAAGGGAAGCCGACAGAAGGGCCACCCAAATGGAGGAAGAAGCAGATCGCAGCGCCAGACGTTTGGTTTCAGAGGCTCAGCTGAGGGCAGATAAATTGAGACAGGGAGAGCCTGAATGACATATAAAACAAAACCCCGGGCCTGAACCCGGGGCTTGCTGAAGAATCCAAAAAACAAGGAGCCTTATTTTTTTTGCGCGCTGGTATTGATGCCTGCGGGCAGTTTTACGCACTCACCGGGAATGCTTTCGGTTTGCTGGGCTGTTTTTACAGCAGAAGCATCACCGCATCCGGCAGTGGCGGCAGTGGCAGTTTCTGCACATGCTGATTTTACAGTTCCGGCAGCCTCAGCGCATTCGCTTGATTTGGAAGCAGAAGCTGTTTCATCATCGCATTTGCCACAGCAATCATCGCTTGATGTGTTGGTCCCACCGCAGCATTCGCCTTCGGCTTTTTCAGCGGTTTTGCTTTTTTCGGCATCACCTGAGCAGCATGATTCAGCCTTTTCTGCTTTTGCAGTGGCTTCAGTATTGGTTTTGGCAACAGTTACTACTTCAGTTGATTTTGCTGCATCTGCAGTTGCAGAGCAACAGGTTTTGGCTTTTTCGCCATTTTTGTTTTCGGTTGCCATGAGCATCAACCCGCTTCCAGCGAGAACGAAAACACTCAGTACGAGAGAAATTACAATTTTCTTCATGGTAGTTAATCCTTGGTTTGGTTAGACATGTCTGTTTTAACTTAGACCAAATATAAATAAAAATTATATAGAAAACACATCCAAAGCCATTTTTTCAAAAAATTTGATTGTTATTAGGCAAAAAGGATTGATTTTTGTGGTCT
>CAZFOI010000074.1:0-5791 GCA_964520605.1 uncultured Bacteroidales bacterium | reverse complement strand
AGAACGGAGGCTGTAACGGCAGAGCCCATAAAGGTTCAGGTACAGCGGGGAGATTTTGTTATCAGCGTATTCACCAGCGGAGAGCTGGAGTCCAAGAGCTCGGAGAATATTTCCGGCCCGCCCGGGCTGCGAACTGTTGGACTGTGGAATGTCCAGATTGCCGAGCTGATTCCCGAAGGAAGCATCGTACAAAAGGGTGACTGGGTTGCCACCATAGACCGGACAGAAATCAGCAACAGGATAAAGGACCTTGAAACGGAACTGGAGCGTCTTCAGACAACCTTCACCCAGACCCAGCTTGATACCACCATGGATTTGCGCAATTCCCGCGATGATCTTATCAACCTTCAATTCAATCTGGAAGAAGCCAGAATCACCCTGGAGCAAAGTCGCTTTGAGCCCCCGGCCGCCATCCGTCAGGCAGAGATCAGTCTGGAAAAATCCCAAAGGGCATACGACCAGGCTGTTAGAAATTACGAGCTGAGAAGCCGTCAGGCCCAGGCCAGGATGCAGGAGGTTACCACCAACCTTAATCAGGTGAAGCGGAGGTACGAAAACATGCTTTCGGTTCTTGAAGAGTTTGTTATTACTGCCCCAAAAGATGGTATGGTTATTTACAGGAGGAACTGGGATGGAAGCAAAGTCTCGGTGGGTTCCCAAATCAGCACATGGGACAATATTGTGGCCACCCTTCCGGATTTTACGGTCATGATGTCCCGAACCTATGTGAACGAGATCGACATCAGCAAAGTAAAACCCAATCAACCGGCAGAGATTGTAATTGACGCTTTTCCAGACAGAAAATACACGGGAATGGTAACCGAAGTTGCCAACATTGGCGAGCAGCGTCCCAACCAGGATGCCCGTGTTTTCGAAGTCCGAATCAGAATCAATGAATCAGACACCATCATGCGTCCGGCCATGACCACCAAGAACACCATCATTACCCATGTAGAAAAAAACGTCCTGTTTCTTCCCATTGAGGCCATACATGCCAACGACAGTATCAGCTGGGTGTACAGACAGCAGCAGGGACGCACCTTTCGTCAGCAGGTAGAAACCGGGCTGCGCAACGACAATCAGATCATCATTGCCCGGGGACTGGATCAGGGGGATGTGGTATTGCTTTCGGTTCCGGAGAAGCCTGAAGAGCTCAGGTGGGTCGAATTGTAAGCCAATTATATACGGCTATGGAGTCATTGGAAAAATATTTTTATAACCTGAATATTGCCACCGAGGCAGTGGTTGCAAACCGTTTTCGCTCAATTCTAACAGCGCTTGGGATCATATTTGGTGTAGCTGCGGTAATCGCCATGCTGGCCATTGGAAATGGTGCCCGACAGGAAATTCTGGAGCAGATGAAAATGGTGGGCGTTAACAATGTAATTGTATTGCCCCTGTTTGCAGAAGACGATGCCCGGGATGAAACACAAAAAGGGCGGTTTTCCCCGGGGCTTACCCTGGCAGATGCCCAAAGCATTCGCGACATTATTCCTACTGTTGAAAAGGTCAGTCCGGAAGTGGGCATGAATGTTTACGCCATGCAGGGAGGAATCAGGCGCATGGTCAGGGTTGCCGGAGTTACACCGGATTATTTTGACGTTTACAATCTCTCCCTTGCCCAGGGGGCGATGTTTACCCGGGAACAGCTGCTTCAGGCAGCCCCTGTGGCCATTATCGGCAATAACATAAGGGGTATTTTTTTTGGTAACGAAAACCCCATAGGAAAGCAGATCAAGGCGGGAAACAACTGGCTTACCGTAATCGGGGTAATTGAAGACCGTCTGGTTTCCGAAGAGGCTATTGAGAATTTGGGCATCAGCGAGTTTAACAATGTAATCTATACACCCGCCCAGACCTTCCTGCTGCGCTTTCAGGATCGATCGGCGATTTCTATTGAAGAAGTACAGGTTGCCAGCCGCAGGGGTGGTGGCGGAGGCCGAAGGGGGCCACCTGTAGTTATAATGGGGGGAGTTGCCGCTTCAGCAGAAAATGACGAACCCCAGGCAAAGAACTACCATCAATTGGATAGGATCACCATTCAGGTATCCGGTTCGGATCAGCTGGCCATAACGGCCGGGGTAATTCAGCGCATGCTCATCAGAAGGCATAACGGAGTGGAAGACATCGAGGTTATAGTGCCGGAACTCCTGCTTAAACAGGAACAGCGCACCAAAGACATATTCAATATTGTACTTGGAGCCATTGCCGGCATATCATTGGTGGTGGGCGGAATTGGCATCATGAACATCATGATGGCCTCGGTAATGGAGCGCACCCGGGCAATTGGCACCCGCCTGGCTATAGGTGCCAGGAAGTCGGATGTGGTGTTTCAGTTTCTGGCAGAATCAACCCTTATCAGTATCAGCGGAGGGGTTATCGGGATCTTTCTTGGCATTGCCCTGTCAAGGGCCATCATGCATTTCACGGGAATTCTTACCATAGTGTCCTTGGAGTCGGTGCTGGTTTCCTTTGGGGTAGCCGCCACGGTGGGCATTGCCTTTGGGTATATGCCTGCAAAAAAAGCCGCCTCAAAAGACCCGGTAGCCTCGCTTCGTTATGAATAAACCGCGATTTTTTATATATTGTCCTGAAATAACCACCTATTAAGCCATGAAGAAGTTTGCCATAATTTTATCGGGAAGCGGCGTTTACGACGGGGCAGAAATCCACGAGGCAACCCTGTCTATGTACGCTGTAAAGAAAATGGGAGCCACCTATGATGTGTTTGCTCCCGACGTGGATCAGCATCACGTAATCAATCATCTTACGGGAGAGGAAATGCCTGAAAAGCGGAATGTGCTCATAGAGTCTGCCCGGATTGCCAGGGGGAACATCGCCCCTTTGAGCAGTTTTTCTGCTGACAAATATGATTATTTGCTTATGCCCGGCGGTTTTGGCGCAGCCAAGAACCTGTCGGATTTTGCTTTTAAGGGAGCAGATTGCACGGTTAACCCGGATGTTGAAAAAGCAGTAAAAAGCATGCATGCAGCAGGCAAGCCAATCGGGGCATTGTGCATTGCTCCGGTAATTCTGGCATGTCTGATAGGCAATGCTTCGGTAACCATCGGACAAGATCCCGGAACAGCTTCGGCAGTTGAAACCATGGGCGCCAGACACATGCCAACCGGTCATGGGGAGGTTGCGATAGACAAGCACAATAAATTGTATACTACCCCCTGCTATATGCTGGATGCGGATATTGTCCAAATCGGAACCGGAGCCGAGAACCTGGTTAAGGCCATGCTGGCCGGATAGGCGTTGTTTGCCTATTCTCCGAAAGTATTGTAATACACGTAATCTTTTTGTTGATGCCGCTGGCGGGGAGACAACTCCCGCTTGCGAAGGTCTTCGGAGAGTTTTTCCGGACTGTCCTGGTGTCCGATGGCGATTACGGTAAGCACCTCAAAATCTTCGGGTATTTGAAAGGCTTTGGCCAATCCGGATTTTGAAAAACCACCCATCTGGTGGCTTATAAGCCCTTCTTCCATGGCCTGGAAGGTGATATAGGCCACGCTGCCTCCCACATCGTAGGCAAAAGTGCCATTGTCTTTTCCGTTTTGGGTAAGGGTTTTCTTGCCAATGTTTACGATAAGTAGCCAGGCATTCTGTGCCCATTCCTGATTAAACGGAACCAGGTTCTCAAGAATGGCCTCCCAACTAGCGGTTCCTTTGGTGCCAACGATGAACCTCCAGGGTTGTTCGTTGAATGCTGAAGGGGCCCAGCGCGGGGCTTCCAGTATACGCAGAACGGCGTCTTTGTCAATGGGTTTGTCCGGGTTGAATGAACGCGGACTCCAGCGGTTTTTGATATGGGCATGAATGTCTAATGGGGTGATGGCTGGCTTTTCCATGGTTTTGTTTAATGTTTTTGTTTTTTTGTTTAACAAAAATAAGCCCGATTTGTTTTGAAGTCATCAAGCCACCACGCATCTGCCTTTGGCGTATGGATTTTTAAAAATGGGCGGGAAGCCCTATCTTTATACCGGCTTTTGGATTCGAAACCAGAGAATGTTTAACCCAACCAAAATAAAAATCCATTCGTTATGAAGTATTCAGGAATTGTTGTTTTTCTATGCTTGTTTTTTGCATACGGCCAATTACAGGCCGTAGAGAAAGCACCCATTGATGCCCGTATGATGTGGCAGATGGAAAGGGTGGGCAATCCACAGGTATCGCCCGACGGGCTTTGGTCTGCCTTTACCCTTACCGCCTATGACATTGACCAGAACACCGGGTCTACAGACATTTACCTGCTGCACAACGAAAACGGCAGCATACGCCGCCTTACATTTACCGGAAAGGAAAGTGCACCGGTTTGGAGTCCCGACGGAAAAACACTTGCTTTCACTTCCCGCCGTCAGGATGGACCAGCCCAAATTTACCTGCTGCCTGTAAACGGAGGGGAAGCCAGAAAAATCACCGACCTGCCGGTTGGTGTGTTTGGTGTGCAATGGTTTCCTGACGGGAAACGGCTGGCATTTGCAGCAAACATACTTCCGGATTATGACGGGGACTGGACCAGACACCGCCAGCTGCAACGAAATATGCGCGAAAGCAAGGTTACCGCAAAGGTTACCGAAAATGTAATGTATCGCTATTGGGATCGATGGCTTACCGATGGATATTACCCCAGGCTTTTCAGTGTTGATATAGCGGATCAGAAGGTGGTTGATTTGATGCCGGGCACTTCAAACTTCTTTAATATGATGGGCGGGGTTTCTTATTCAGTGTCTCCTGATGGCCAGACCATTGCCCTGAGCATGAACACCACCCTGCCTCCCTATGAGAATCTGAATTACGACATCTTCCTGCTTGAAACCAATGGCAGCGGGCGTATGGTAAACATTACCCCCGACAATCCGGCCGGCGACAGCGATCCGGTATTCAGCCCCGATGGCAGGAGCATCCTTTACGGACGCCAGCAGATTGATCATTTTTATGCAGACCGGGTGGTGATGGTGGTGTATGACCTTGCCACAGGAAATCACCGTGAGCTTAGCGGAAACATAGACCTTTCCTGCCAGAACTGGTTTTGGAGTGCGGATTCAAGGGATGTTTATTTCCTGGCCGAAGATCAGGCAATGCAGAGTATTTTCACCATTCCTGCGCGCGGGGGCAATCACCGCCGCTTGTTCCACAATGGCACAAACAGCGGTGCGGCTTTGGCCGGAGCGCGACACCTGGTATTTACCCATCATAACCTGAGTGCTCCGGCAGAAATTTATCGCATGGACCTGAGATCAGGAGAGCTCAGAAAAATGACCGGCTTTAATGACCAGCGCGTGGCTTCAATTGAATGGGGGAAGGTAGAGAATGTAACCTATAAAGGAGCCAATGGGGCAGATGTGCAGATGTTCATCAATTATCCCCCGAATTATGACCCATCCAAAAAGTATCCCCTGGTGGTAATGATTCATGGAGGGCCTCACGGAACCTTTGGCGACCAGTTTCATTATCGCTGGAACAGCCAGTTGTTTTCATCGCCCGGCTACATTACCATTTTGCCAAATTTTCATGGATCTACCAGTTTTGGCCAGGACTTTGCCATAAGCATCCATGGGGAGCATGCCAACAAGCCATTCATCGACATCATGAATGCGGTTGATTATATGATAGAGCGGGGATTGGTTGATGAAACCCGCATGGCGGCCGCAGGCGGAAGTTATGGGGGTTATATGGTAAGCTGGATAGCAGGCCATACCGACCGTTTCGCAGCCCTGGTAAACCATGCCGGCGTATATGACCTTCACCTTCAGTTTGCATCGGATTTTTCGGGCAATCGCCGGTT